>NZ_JBFAIS010000017.1:0-174722 GCF_040654795.1 Streptomyces sp. NPDC050617
TCCCCCTTGGGGCCCCGGGGGGGGGGGGGGGGCGGGGGGCGGGGGGGGGGGGGGGGGGGCCGGGGGCCCCCCCCCCCCGCCCCACAGCCGTGTCCGGCAGGGTTGATAGGCGGGACGCAGGCCGTAGAGTGGCGGGCGTTCCCCGCCACCCCCACTAGCCCGAGTTGGACTGATGAACCACACGAAGAAAACGCGCCGCTTCGCCGTGGCGCTGGCCGTCCCCGCCCTGCTGCTCACCGCCGCCGCGTGCGGCTCGGACGACGGCGGCTCGTCGGACGACAAAGCCGTGGCCAAGGTGTCGGGGAAGTTCGGGGAGAAGCCCGAGATCTCCGCGCCCAAGGACGCCAAGCCGTCCGACAAGCTCGTGGTGAAGACCATCAGCAAGGGCGACGGCCCGAAGGTCGCGAAGGACGACTTCGTCCGCTTCGACTTCGCCGGTCAGACGATGAAGGACAAGAAGAGCCTGGGCAACAGCTGGGAGCCGCAGCAGGGCCAGCCGCAGCAGGACAGCAAGGGTCCGCGCCGCCAGATCCTGTTGCAGATGAACCAGCAGGGCGCGCAGCAGGCCCAGCAGCAGGCGGCGCTGCCGCCGAAGGTCTTCGACGCGCTCGTCGGGCAGCAGGCCGGCAGCCGCGTCGAGGTCGAGGGCACGGCGAACGCGCTCGTCGGCAAGGGGATCAACAAGGAGGTCCTCAAGCCCGAGGACGGCCTGGTCTGGGTCTTCGACATCGCGGGCGCGCAGAAGATGGACCCGAAGAGCGAGGCCAAGGGCGACCAGGCCAAGCCGGACGACGGGATGCCCGAGGTGAAGGCCGAGTCGCAGAAGGCCGCGACGATCACCATGCCCAAGGGCGAGAAGGCCCCTTCGGAGCTCAAGCAGCAGGTGCTGATCAAGGGCAAGGGCGCGGAGGTCAAGGCCGGTGACGGGCTCATCGCCCAGTACACCGGTGTCACGTGGGACGGCGGCAAGAAGTTCGACTCGTCCTGGGACCACGGCGGCGCGACGGCTTTCCAGATCGGTACGGGCTCTGTCGTGCAGGGCTGGGACAAGGGCCTGGTCGGCAAGCACGTGGGGGACCGGGTCCTGCTGGCCCTGCCGGCGAAGCTCGCCTACGGTGACAACCCGCCGCAGGGCAGCGACATCCCCAAGGGGGCCTCGCTCGTCTTCGTCGTCGACATTCTCGGCAAGGCCTGATCCGGGGCGGCCCCGTGGAGGGGTCTGATCAGCGCATTCGCGCCATGGTCTGCCAGAATTGCCCGGCTGACAGAACGTGTCTTTCCGTAGGAGAAATTTCGTGAACATCGACAAGCCCGAGATCGACTTCCCGGACGGTCCGGCCCCCGCCGAGCTGGAGATCGTGGACGTGTGGGAGGGCGACGGCGCCGTCGCCAAGGCCGGGGACAACGTCTCCGTGCACTACGTCGGCGTTTCCTTCTCCACCGGTGAGGAGTTCGACGCGAGCTGGAACCGCGGTACGCCGCTCCAGTTCCAGCTCGGCGCCGGCCAGGTCATCCCCGGCTGGGACCAGGGCGTGCAGGGCATGAAGGTCGGCGGGCGCCGCCGGCTGACGATCCCCGCGCACCTCGCGTACGGCGACCGGGGCGCCGGCGGTGGCCGGATCGCGCCGGGCGAGACGCTGATCTTCCTCTGCGACCTGGTCTCCGTCTGAGCCTCGTCGCCGCGGACCGAGGGCCCATGCCTGGCCGGCATGGGCCCTCGGCTTTTGCGGCACGTACCGCGAGCGGTACGGTCAGCGGTCGGGAGCACGAGGAGAGAGGGCGTCGATGGCGATTGCCAAGGCCGAGCGGCTGATGAATCTGGCGCTGTGCCTGCTGGGGACCCGCCGCCCGCTCAGCAAGCGGGAGCTGCGGAGCTCCATCGAGGCCTATCTGGAGGCGTTCGGTCCGGGCAACGGCGGGGGAGCGGGGGCCGGTGCGGCCCTACGGTCCGGCGCCATGGCGGCCGGCGGCGACGAGTCCTTCAACCGGATGTTCGAGCGGGACAAGGAGGACCTGCGCGAGCTCGGTCTGATCATCGAGACGGTCGACATGGTCGACGGCGACACCGGCTATCTCGCCCGCCGCGACAGCAACCGCCTGCCCGCCATCACCCTCGACGCCGAGGAGGCCGCGGCGCTGGGTCTCGCCGCGAAGGTCTGGCAGCAGGCCCGGCTGGCGGGGGCGGCCAGTGGCGCGCTCCAGAAGCTGCGCGCCGCCGGGATGCCGCTCGCCGACGCGGACCCGTACGAGAGTCCGGGCGCCCTCGAACCGCGGATCGCCGCCCACGAGGCCGCTTTCGAGCCGTTGATGCTGGCCGCCCGCGACCGCCGGCCCGTCGTCTTCGACTACCGCAAGGCGAACGCCGCCCGTCCCGAGCAGCGCCAGGTCGAGCCGTGGACGCTGGAGTTCTGCCGCGGTCACTGGTATCTGGCGGGCTGGGACCGCGACCGCGGCGCGGAGCGGGTCTTCCGGCTCTCGCGCATCACCGGTAAGGTCCGCTCCCGTGCCGCCGCCTTCACCGCTCCCGTACCCGATCACGTGACCGTCCGCGAGACGGTGGAGAGCTGGGCCGGCGAGAACGCCACCGCGACGGCCCGCATCAAGCTGCGTGCCGGACACGGCTACCCGCTGCGCGCCAAGGCCCTCGCCACCCACGCCCTGACAGACGGCTGGGACGAGCTGGAGGTTCCGTACGGACATGGACTGGATGCCTGGCTCGTCGAGTTCGGCCCCGATGTGATCGTGCTGGAACCCGCCGAGCTGCGGGCCGACGTCATCGACCGGCTGCGCGCCGTCGCCAAGGGCTGAGAGGTACACACAGCGACATGGCCAACGCCATCGACCAGACCCGCCGGATGCTCTCGCTGGTGACGTATCTGCGCGAGCGCCCCGGCGCGCGCGTCACCGACGTCGCCCGCGCCTTCGGCATCTCCGAGGACGAGCTGATCTCCGACCTCGACGTGCTCCCCATGTGCGGCACCAGCTTCCGCGGCGGCGACCTCCTGGACATCGACACCGACGGGGACCGCATCTGGTGGCACAACCCCGACGACGTCGCGGAGCCGCTGCGGCTCGCGGCGGACGAGGCCACGGCGCTGCTGGTCGCCGCGCGCGCCGTCGCCACCTTGCCCGGTCTGCGGGAGGGCGACCGGCAGGCGCTGCTGCGCGCCACCGCCAAGCTGGAGACCGCGGCCGGCGAGGCGGCCGGGGCCAGCTCCCGGCTCTCGGTCACCTTCGAGTCCGAGGGCGGCGTCTTCGCGGACGTCGACCGGGCCATCGCCGAGCGCCGCCGGCTGTGGCTGCGCTACTACTCGCCGGCCCGCGACGAGCTCACCGAGCGCGAGGTCGACCCGATCCGGCTGTTCGCCGTCGGCCATACGTACGTGGAGGCGTGGTGCCGGCTCTCCGAGGCGCGGCGCACCTTCCGCCTGGACCGGGTCGCGGAGATCAAGCTCCTGGACGAGCCGAGCGACCCGCCCCCCGTGGAGCTGCGTGATCTCTCCGAAGGGCTGGTGCAGCCCGCCGCCGAGGACCCCGAGGTGGTCGCCGAGGTGGGGCCGGGCGGCCGGTGGGTCGCCGAGTACTACCCGCACGACAGCGCGGAGGAGCTGCCCGACGGCGGCCTGCGGATCACCTTGCGCACCCCGGAACCCGCGTCGCTGCGCCGGCTGGCGCTGCGGCTCGGCGGGGACGGGCGGATCGTCTCCCCGCGGGGGCTGGCCGACAGCGCGCGCGCCGCGGCCCGCGAGGCCCTCGCGGCGTACGGCGAGTGACGCGCGTGGTGCGGGAGCCGCGGGGATTACAGGAATCGCAGAGGTCGGCAAAGTCGGAGAAGGGGTCGTGATGACGGCGATGACGACGGCGGCGGTGCTCTTCAGGGCCGCCTGCCCCGACTGCCGGGGCTGCTTCGAGCTGGGCGCCGGGGCGCTGCGCCTGGCGATCGGCGCCAGCCGGCGCACCACGTTCTACTCCTTTACCTGCCCCGACTGCGGCGTCGCGGTCCGCAAGCCGGCCGGTGAGCGGATCATCGAGCTGCTCACCGGCGGCGGCGTCTCGACCCTGCGGCTGCACTCCACCGTGTGAGCGCCCGTCCCGCCCCGCCCGTTAGGCTCCTCCCCATGCTCTGGCCCATGACCGCGATCGTTCTCGGCTTCTGCGGGATCGCCGTGCTCGGCGTCCTCGCGATGCGCGTCTTCACCGAAGTGCGGCGGCTGGCCCGGCAGGTCGACACGGCCTCGCGGCGCATCTCCCAGGCCGCCGAGGACCTCGAACGGGCGGCCGCCCCGCTTGCCTCGCACGCCTCCCACACCTCGCAGGTTCTGCGCCCGGAGTGAGCGTCGCGTACTGCTGTGCGGCTGCCGCGGACGGTACGCTGAGATGCCGGTGGCGCTGATTCCGCGGCGGGAGGCGGAATCCGGAGTACGCACGGGGATTGCCCGGCGTTCACCCCCGCGCGTTACGATCGCTGCCAGTACGGCGGAGCCGGACGCCTGTCCGACTGGCCCCACAGACCCATTCCATGCCGCCTCGGTGAGAAGGTAACGCTTATGTTTGGCAGGCTCGGTGCCCCCGAGATCATCCTCATTCTTGTCGTCGTGATCCTGCTGTTCGGCGCGAAGAAGCTTCCGGACATGGCGCGATCGCTCGGCAAGTCCGCGCGAATTCTCAAGAGCGAGGCCAAGGCCATGAAGTCGGAGGGGCAGGACAAGTCGGCCGCCCCGGCCGACCCGCCGCACGACGCCGCCCAGCCGCCCCGTACGATCAAGGCCGCTCCCGGCGACGTGACCGGCGCCCGCCCGGTGGCCGAGCCGACCGACAGCACGACGCAGCGCTGACCGAGGGCCGACTTCGAGGCGGCCGCCCCAGCGCTGCCGCCGGACGCACGAGATAGGGACGTGGGTTGCTCAAGTCTGCCCGCAAGAAGCAGAAGGACCCCGAGGGGCGGATGCCGCTCGCGGAGCACTTGCGCGAGCTGCGGAACCGTCTCGGCAAGGCCGTGCTCGCGATCGTGGTCATCGCGGTGGTCGCGGCCTTCTACTACAAGGACATCGTCGAGCTCTTCAAGCAGCCGATCGAGGATGCGATCGGCTGCAAGGTCTCGTTCGCGGAGCTCGCGACCAAGGACAAGCGGCAGACCTGCGGCAACATCACGATGTCCGGCCTCATGGGGCCGTTCTCGCTGATGGTCAAGGTGTCGCTGATGTCCGGCCTCGTGGTGGCGAGCCCGGTCTGGCTGTACCAGCTCTGGGCCTTCCTCGCGCCGGGGCTGCACCGCACCGAGAAGAAGTACGCCCTGAGCTTCGTCGCCGCGGGCGCCCCGCTCTTCGCGGCCGGCGGCTTCTTCGCGTACAAGATCATGCCCGCCGCGTCCACGGTCCTCATCGAGTTCACGCCGTCGGACGTGGACAACCTGCTGCCCCTCGACGAGCTGATCGACTTCATCACCCGCCTGGTGGTCGTCTTCGGCCTCTCCTTCGAGCTGCCGCTGCTGCTGGTGATGCTCAACTTCGGCGGCATTCTCACCGGCCGCCGGATGCTCGGCTGGTGGCGCGGCATGATCATGGGCGTCACGGTCTTCGCGGCCGTCGCCACACCGAGCGTGGACCCCTTCTCGATGCTGATGCTGGCGATCCCGATCGTCATGCTCTACTTCATCGCCGTGTTCATTGCGCTCTTCAACGACAAGCGGAAGCGGGCGGCCAACCCCGACGCCGACCTCGACCCCGACGAGGCGTCCGACCTCGACCTGACGCCGCAGGACGTCGGCGAGATCGAGCCGGTACGGGCCGGCAAGGCGCTGCCCGGCCAGTCGGGCGGCGACGCCGACAGTGGTACGGGCGTCGAGCCGACGCGGCGGGGCGGCTACGACGACGCCACCTGATCCGGCTTCTTCCCGGCTCCAGGGCCGCGGGTGCGGCGCCCACGCGGCGCGGCCCGCGGCCCTCCGCGCTGACGGGGGCCGGCGGGCCGTCGGGGGAACGGGGGCCCGATAAAGATCGCGTCACTGTCGGAGGCGGCCGGTAGGCTCGTACTCAAGATGACCGACGACATGTCCCCAGCTGAGCGCTACGCCGCTGCCCGGCTGCGCGCCGCCGACCTGGCCACCGCACTCGCGCCCTTCCGCGAGATGTACGACTTCGAGCTGGACCCCTTCCAGATCGAAGCCTGCGAGGCCCTTGAGGCCGGCAAAGGCGTGCTGGTCGCCGCCCCCACGGGCTCGGGCAAGACCATCGTGGGCGAGTTCGCCGTCCACCTGGCCCTCACGCAGGGCCGGAAATGCTTCTACACCACGCCCATCAAGGCGCTCTCGAACCAGAAGTACAGCGACCTCGTCAAGCGCTACGGCGCGGACAAGGTCGGCCTGCTGACCGGCGACAACAGCGTCAACTCCGAGGCTCCGGTGGTCGTGATGACCACCGAGGTGCTCCGCAACATGCTGTACGCGGGCTCCCAGTCGCTGATCGGCCTCGGCTATGTGGTGATGGACGAGGTGCACTACCTCTCGGACCGCTTCCGCGGCGCCGTCTGGGAGGAGGTCATCATCCACCTCCCGGAGTCGGTGACCTTGGTCTCCCTGTCGGCGACGGTCTCCAACGCGGAGGAGTTCGGCGACTGGCTGGACACCGTGCGGGGCGACACCGAGGTCATCGTCTCCGAGCACCGGCCCGTGCCGCTGTGGCAGCACGTGCTGGCCGGCCGCCGGATGTACGACCTCTTCGAGGAGCGCGACACCTCGGGGGGCGGCAGGAGCGGCGGCAGACGCGAGGTCAACCCCGACCTCGTACGGCTGGCGAGAATGGAGAACAGCCGCCCCTTCGGCGGCCGTGATCGCCGCCGCGGCAAGAATCTGCGCGAGGCGGACCGCGAGCGCGAGCGCCGCCAGCGCAGCCGGATCTGGACGCCCAGCAGGGCCGAGGTCATCGAGCGCCTCGACGCGGACGGGCTGCTGCCCGCCATCACCTTCATCTTCAGCCGCGCCGGCTGCGAGGCCGCCGTCCAGCAGTGCCTGTACGCGGGGCTGCGGCTCAACGACGACGCGGCGCGCGCCCGGGTCCGCTCGATCGTGGAGGAGCGCACCGCCGCCATCCCCGACGAGGACCTGCACGTCCTGGGCTACTTCGAGTGGCTGGAGGCGCTGGAGCGGGGCATCGCCGCGCACCACGCGGGCATGCTGCCGACGTTCAAGGAGGTCGTCGAGGAGCTGTTCGTCAAGGGCCTGGTCAAGGCGGTCTTCGCCACCGAGACGCTCGCGCTCGGCATCAACATGCCGGCGCGTTCGGTGGTGCTGGAGAAGCTCGTCAAGTGGAACGGCGAGCAGCACGCCGACATCACCCCCGGCGAGTACACGCAGCTGACGGGCCGCGCCGGGCGGCGCGGCATCGACGTCGAGGGGCATGCGGTCGTGCTCTGGCAGCGGGCCATGGACCCGGCCGGCCTCGCGGGGCTGGCCGGCACGCGCACGTACCCGCTGCGCTCGTCCTTCAAGCCCTCGTACAACATGGCCGTCAACCTGGTCTCGCAGTTCGGGCGGCACCGGTCGCGGGAGCTGCTGGAGACGTCGTTCGCGCAGTTCCAGGCCGACAAGTCGGTCGTCGGGATCTCCCGCCAGGTGCAGAAGAACGAAGAGGGGATGGAGGGCTACCGCGCCTCCATGACCTGTCACTTGGGCGACTTCGACGCCTATATGCGGTTGCGCCGCGAGCTCAAGGACCGCGAGACGGAGCTGGCCAAGCAGGGCGCCACGCAGCGCCGGGTCGCCGCGGCGGCGGCGCTGGAGAAGCTCAAGCCGGGCGATGTGATCCACGTGCCGACCGGCAAGTACGCGGGCCTCGCACTGGTCCTGGATCCGGGCCTGGCCGCCGGGCGTACGGACCGGCACCGCGGCTTCGAGCACCACGACGGGCCGCGGCCGCTCGTCCTCACCGCGGAGCGGCAGGTCAAGCGGCTGGCCGCGATCGACTTCCCGGTGCCGGTCGAGGCGCTGGAGCGGATGCGGATCCCCAAGTCCTTCAACCCGCGCAGCCCCCAGTCCCGCCGGGACCTCGCCTCCGCGCTGCGCACCAAGGCCGGGCACATCGAGCCGGGGCGGCACCGCAAGAAGCGGTCGGAGGCCGCGGACGACACCGAGATCCTGCGGCTGCGCGCCGCGATCCGGGCGCATCCGTGCCACGGCTGCGACGAGCGTGAGGACCACGCGCGCTGGGCCGAGCGCTACGACCGCCTCCAGCGCGACACCCGCCAGCTGGAGCGGCGCATCGAGGGCCGTACGAACACCATCGCGCGCACCTTCGACCGGATCTGCGCGCTCCTGACCGGCCTCGGCTATCTGCGGGGCGACGAGGTCACCGAGGACGGCCGCCGGCTCTCCCGCCTCTACGGCGAGCTGGACCTGCTGGCCTCCGAGTGCCTGCGCGACGGCGTGTGGGAGGGGCTGCGCCCCGCCGAGCTCGCCGCCTGCGCCTCCGCGCTCGTGTACGAGGCGCGCGCCGCCGACGACGCGATGCCGCCGAAGCTCCCCACGGGCGACGCGAAGCGCGCCCTGGGCGAGATGGTCCGCATCTGGGGCCGGCTCGACGCCCTGGAGGAGGAGCACAAGATCAACCAGGCCGAGGGGGTGGGGCAGCGCGAGCCCGACCTGGGGTTCGCCTGGGCCGCGTACCGCTGGGCCTCCGGGCACGGCCTCGACGAGGTGCTGCGTGAGATCGAGATGCCGGCCGGCGACTTCGTCCGCTGGTGCAAGCAGCTCATCGACGTCCTCGGCCAGATCGCGGCCGCCGCGCCCGCCGGCAGCACCGTCGCCCGCAACGCCCGCCGGGCGGTGGACGGGCTGCTGCGGGGAGTGGTGGCGTACTCGTCGGTGGGGTAGCGGCTCACGAGCGCGGCACGCGCACGACGGCGGCAGGTCCCGTTCGGGGCCTGCCGCCGTCGGCCGTCCGTCGATCCGCCGGTCCGTCGCCGGTCAGGACGCGGGCGCGGCGGTCTCCTGCTCGGCTTCCACCTGCTGGTTCCACTCGCGCTTGGACGCCTGCCAGCCGTCCTCGTCGTGGCCGCTGCGCCAGTAGCCGGAGATCGACAGGCGCTCGCGCGGGACCTCGCGCTCGACGCGCAGGTAGCGCCGGAGCTCCTTCACGAACCCCGCCTCGCCGTGCACGAACGCCTGGACGTCCCCGGCCGGGAACTCCAGCCCGCGCACGGCCTCGACCAGCTGCGCGCCGACGGCGGCCGTGCCGCGGTGCAGCCAGACGACCTCGGCGTTGGCGGGCAGCTTCAGGTCCTGCTGCTCCGCGGCGTCGGCGACCTCGATGAAGGCCCGTACGGGCACGCCCGCGGGCATCCGCTCCAGGGCCGCGGCGATGGCCGGCAGCGCGCTCTCGTCGCCCGCGAGCAGATGCCAGCCGGCGTCCTCGCCGGGGGCGTAGGCGCCGCCGGGGCCCATGAAGTAGATCTCCTCGCCGGGGCGGGCGCGTACGGCCCAGGGGCCGGCGACGCCCTCGTCGCCGTGGACGACGAAGTCCACCGTCAGCTCGCGGGCGGCCGGGTCCCAGCTGCGCACGGTGTACGTCCGTACGACCGGCCACTTGTCGCGCGGCATGTCGGCGCGGATCTGGGCCATGTCGAAGGGCTCGGGGTACTCGACGCCGTCGAGTGGGAACACGATCTTGATGTAGTGGTCGGTGAACTCGCCTGCGGCGAACTCCGACAGGCCGTCGCCGCCGAGCACCACCCGCACCATGTGGGGGGTGAGGCGTTCGGTTCGGATGACCTGGGCGCGGTTCTGCTGCGGCTTTTTGCGGACCGGGCGTTCTGCTGCCACGTCGACTCCCCTGACACGCTGCTAGTTAGTTGTACCTAACTTAACAGTTCAGCCGTGCAGAGTGGAGAGCAACCGCTGGGCCGATCCGCCCAGCCCCCAGCGGGCGGTCAGCTCCGCCAGCGCCTCGGGGTCGCGCGGCTCGCGCGGCAGCGTGGCGTCGAACTCCGGCAGCGGCACGTCCGAGGCGACCCGCACCACCTTCGGCGCGACCGCGATATAGGGCCGGGCCCCGTCCAGCCGCTTGCGCTGCGAGGGGGTGAGCTTGGAGCCCGGATCGTCGACGGCGGCCATGATCCCGGCGAGGTCGCCATGGGCCGCGAGCAGCTTGGCGGCGGTCTTCTCGCCGATGCCGGGCACCCCCGGCAGGCCGTCGCTGGGGTCGCCGCGCAGCAGCGCGAGATCGACATAGCCGGGGCCGTCGACCCCGTACTTCTCCCGCAGCAGCGCCTCGTCCACGAGCTGCAGCGTGCCCACGCCCTTGACCGGGTAGAGGATGCGGATGCCGCGCCGGTCGTCCACCAGCTGGTAGAGGTCCCGGTCGCCCGTGACGATCGCGACCGGCCCGTGCGCCTGCCCGGCCAGCGTGCCGATCACGTCGTCGGCCTCGTACCCCTCGGCGCCGACGCGGGCGATGCCCACCGCGTCCAGCACGTCCTCGATCACCGGCACCTGCGGGGCCAGCGTGTCGGGGGTCTCCTCGGCGTCGGGGCCGCTCGCGACCTCCTCGGCGACCCGGTGCGCCTTGTAGGAGGGGATGAGGTCCACCCGCCACTGCGGCCGCCAGTCGAAGTCCATGCAGGCGACCAGGGCGTCCGGGCGGTGGTCCTGGACGAGCCGGGTGATGAAGTCGAGGAGGCCGCGCACCGCGTTGACGGGGGTGCCGTCCGGGGCCCTGACGGATTCCGGCACTCCGAAGTAGGCGCGGTAGTAGAGGGAGGCGGTGTCGAGGAGCATCAGGCGTCGCGTCACCCGTCGATGATGCCGCATCCGGCGAATGTGAAGGAAATGTGAACTGGGTCACGGTCCGGTTTGCTTCACCCGAGTGGGGGCAGGCGCGCAATCGGAGCGGACCCGGTAGCAGTTTCAACTACTACTGCTGATCGGACGCGCGGCCGAATCCGCACCGCTCCACGACCCGCCCACGGGGGAGGCGGGTCGTTTTGAGTTCAACTCGAGAGGTGTATGTGTCCAGGCTGCAAGCCGAGCACTTGTACAAAGTGTTCGGCAGACGACCCGAAGCCGCCGTGAAACGGCTCGAAGGCGGCACCAGCCGCGAAGAGCTGCGTTCCGACGGCACCACCGCGGCCGTGATCGATGCCTCGTTCTCTGTCGAGGCCGGCCACATCTTCGTTGTCATGGGTCTGTCCGGGTCCGGTAAGTCCACGCTGCTGCGCATGCTGAACGGGCTTTCGGAGCCGACCAGCGGACGCGTCCTCTTCGACGGGCAGGACCTGACCGAACTGACCCCGCGCGAGCTGCGCAAGGTGCGCTCGCAGAAGATCAGCATGGTCTTCCAGCACTTCGCGCTCTTCCCGCACCGCAGCGTGATGGAGAACGCGGCCTACGGCCTCGAGGTGCAGGGCGTCCCGCGCGAGGAGCGCGACCGCCGCGCCGTCGAGGCACTGGAGCTGGCGGGCCTCAAGGGCTGGGAGAAGTCCTGGCCCGACGAGCTGTCCGGCGGTATGCAGCAGCGTGTGGGCCTGGCCCGCGCGCTCGCCACCGACGCCGACCTGCTCCTGATGGACGAGTCCTTCAGCGCGCTCGACCCGCTGATCCGCCGTGACATGCAGGACCAGCTGCTGGAGCTGCAGGCCCGGCTCAAGAAGACGATCATCTTCATCACCCATGACCTCAACGAGGCCATGCGGCTGGGTGACCGAATAGCCGTCATGCGCGACGGCCGGATCGTCCAGAACGGCACCGCCGAGGACATCCTCGTGCGCCCCGCCAACGACTACGTCGCGTCCTTCATCCAGGACGTCGACCGGTCCCGGGTGCTCACCGCCGGTTCGATCATGGCCGAGCCGAGCACCGCCAAGGGCGCCCGCGCCGGAAACGGCAGCACGGTCCGCACCGATCAGGACGTCCTGGACGCCGCGCCCGCCACGGTCACCACCGAGACGCCGATAGCCGAGCTGTTCACGCCCTGCTCCAGCAGCGGCGACGCGGTCGCCGTCACCGGCGCCGACGGCGCGCTGGCCGGCGTCGTGACCCGCGAGCGGCTGCTGTCGGTGCTCGGCGAGCAGCCCCACACCGCGCCGACCGAGGAACCGCCGAGCGGCGAGGCCAAGGCGAAGGTGATCGCCGGTGCCTAGACTCAACTTCGGCAACTGGGTCGAGGACGCAGTCAAGTGGCTCCAGACCCACATGGAGTGGCTGTTCGACTTCGTCAGCAAGGTGCTGACGGGGATGTACGACGGCGTCGACAAGGTGCTGGGCGCGCCCGAGCCGCTGCTGATGGCCGGCATCTTCGCGGTCATCGCGTTCTGGCTGCGCGGCCTGGTCCCCGCGGTCCTCGCGTTCATCGGCTTCGCGCTGATCGACTCGCTCCAGCTGTGGGACGACGCGATGTCGACGCTCTCGCTGGTGCTCGTCGCGTCCATCATCACGATCCTGATCGCGGTGCCGCTGGGCATCTGGTCGGCCCGCAACCGCACCGTCAGCGGTGTGCTGCGGCCCGTACTGGACCTCATGCAGACGATGCCCGCCTTCGTCTACCTGATCCCCGGCGTGATGTTCTTCTCGATCGGCCCGATGCCGGGTCTGATCGCGACCATCATCTTCTCGATGCCGCCCGGCGTCCGGATGACCGAGCTCGGCATCCGGCAGGTGGACGGCGAGCTGGTGGAGGCCGCCGAGGCGTTCGGCACGACCCCGCGCGACACGCTCGTACGGGTCCAGCTGCCGCTGGCGCTGCCGACCATCATGGCCGGCATCAACCAGGTCATCATGCTGGCGCTGTCCATGGTCGTCATCGCGGGCATGGCCGGTGCGGGCGGCCTCGGCGAGCAGGTCTACGCCGCGGTCACCCAGGTCAACATCGGCGGCGGTGTGGAGAGCGGCCTGGCCGTCGTCATCCTCGCCATGTACCTGGACCGCATGACCGGCGCGCTCAACCAGCGGGTCTCCCCGCTCGGCCGGCGCGCCCTGGCCAAGGCCGCGGCCGCCATGCGCGGCGCGAAGTTCCTGCACTACCGGCCCGGCACGGCGGTCGCGACCGTCGGCGTCGTGGTCCTCGCGCTCATAGCGGGCGGCATGAACCTCGCCCAGAACGACGACAAGCCGAGCGCCTCGGCCTCGACGAACGTCGGCCACGGCAAGCAGATCAACATGGGCTACATCCCCTGGGACGAGGGCATCGCCTCCACGTTCCTGTGGAAGGAGCTGCTGGAGCAGCGCGGCTACAAGCCGAACGTGAAGCAGCTCGACCCCGGCCCGCTCTACTCCGGCATCGCCAAGGGCGACATCGACTTCCAGACCGACGCCTGGCTGCCGACGACGCACAAGGCGTACTGGGCGAAGTACGGCTCCCAGATGACGGACCTCGGCGCCTGGTACGGGCCGACGACGCTGGAGCTGACCGTCCCGGCCTACATGAAGGACATCAACACGCTTGATGACCTCAAGGGCAAGGCCGGCGAGTTCGGCGGCAAGATCACCGGCATCGAGTCCAGCGCCGGCGAGATGGGCCTGCTCAAGGACAAGGTCCTTCCGGCGTACGGGCTCGACGGCGAGTACAAGATCGTCTCCTCGTCGACCGCGACGATGCTCGCCGACCTGGACCGCCAGATCTCGGCGAAGAAGCCGATCGTCGTTCCGCTGTGGTCGCCGCACTGGGCGTACAGCAAGTACGACCTGAAGAAGCTCAAGGACACCAAGAACGCCTGGGGCAAGGGCGACGAGCTGCACACCGTCGCCGCGAAGGGCTTCGAGTCCAAGGACCCGACGGTCGCGGGCTGGCTGAAGAACTTCAAGATGGACGAGAAGCAGCTGTCCAGCCTGGAGAACACCATCCAGTCGGCGGGCAAGGGCAAGGAGCAGGACGGCGTCCGCACCTGGCTCAAGAAGAACCCGAAGGTCGCGGACACCCTCGCGCCGCTACCCAAGGGCAAGGGCCAGACGGCCAAGGGCAAGGAGGCCGGCAAGGCCGTCAACATGGGGTACTTCCCGTGGGACGAGGCCATCGCCTCCACGTACCTCTGGGAGAACATCCTGGAGGATCGCGGCTACAAGCCGAACGTGAAGCAGCTCGACCCCGGTCCGCTGTACACGTCCCTGGCGCAGGGGCAGATGGACGTCCAGTTCGACTCCTGGCTGCCGACCACGCACAAGCAGTACATGGACAAGTACGGGGACAGACTCTCCGATATCGGCGCCTGGTACGGGCCGACGTCGCTGGAGCTGACCGTGCCGTCCTACATGAAGGACGTCAACACGCTTGACGACCTCAAGGACAAGGCGAGCGAGTTCGGCGGCAAGATCACCGGCATCGAGTCCAGCGCCGGTGAGATGGGCATCCTCAAGGACAAGGTGATGCCGGCCTACGGTCTCGACAGCGACTACAAGCTGGTGTCGTCCTCGACGGCCACGATGCTCGCCGACCTGGACCGCTCGATCGCACAGCACAAGCCGATCGTCGTCCCGCTGTGGTCCCCGCACTGGGCGTACAACAAGTACGACCTGAAGAAGCTCAAGGACCCGAAGGGCGCCTGGGGCAAGGGCGAGAAGATCCACGTCGTCGGCAAGAAGGCCTTCGGCAAGGACTTCCCGGAGCTCAACGGCTGGCTGAAGAACTTCCACATGGACGACAAGGACCTCGCTTCCCTGGAGGACCAGATCCAGAAGGGCGGCAAGGGCCACGAGAAGGCGTCCGCCCGCAAGTGGATGGACGACCACCCCGGCATCGTCGACAAGCTGGCGCCCGTCGGCTCGTAACGGTTCCGGCCGCTCGCGCCTCCCGCGCGGCGACTGGCGCAAGGGCCCCGTCCCCGGTCTCGTACCGGGGGCGGGGCTTTTCGCCGTACCGGCGGCGTTCTCCGGCGGGAATCCCTTTCCGGCCGCCCCGCTGTACACGGGATTGAGGTCGGTAAACATTCAACTATGAATGCGCAAAGGCTGCTTGACAGGTGACGGCGGAATGATGCGTATTCTTTGGCTAAGGGTCCGCTCAGTGGAAACCGGCTTGTGCGCGGCGAGCTCCTCGCGGAAATATCGACGCAGGCGGAGAAGGTCGCGACATGATGAAGCGGCGCGGTACGGCCACGGCGGGCGCCGCTTTCGCAGCCGGAACCCAGGCGCTCCGGGCCGTTGAACGGCCGCCGGGAACGCATTCGCCTCACCTTCCCGTACGGGCCTGTCCGCTCGGCTCCGGCCGCGTCCGGTGCGTGGTGAGCGGAAAGCGACTGACCGTTTAAAAAGGGGGACGAGTGCCGGGCGCGAGAAAAAGGCGACCCGGTGTCGGGACGGTATTTCCCGACGGGGGCACACCGTTCGCCGGGATATGACGCCCGGCCGCCACGGGCGCGGGGGCGTCCGCCGCGGCCGGGGTACAACGGCGGTACCGCGCACGGCCCCGGGAGCGCACCATCCACCGCTCCCGGGACCGACCGTCACTCGGGCCATTGGCCGGTTTCGGGCTGGCGGCGGCCGCCGGAGGCCAATTCAGTGGTATTGATGCGTGCCGCCGCGAGCGGGCGGGCGCGCACGGGGGGAGAGAACCTTGTCGTTCAGCAGCACCGGCCGGCTCCCCGAACTGGAGCGGCCGGACATGAGGACAACCGTCGGGGGACGCGGAGTTCTGGAAGGCGCGTTCTCCCTGCTGGAAGCGGTGGAACGGGCGGGGGAGGCCGGGCTGACCCGGCTGGCCGACGACAGCGGCCTGCCGAAGGCCACCGCCCACCGGCTGCTGTCCCAGCTCGTCGAGCTCGGGGCCGTCGAACGGATCCGCGACCGCTACCGCATGGGCTCGCGCATCTTCCGCCTCGGCAGGCGCTGGCAGCCCCACCCCGCCCTGCTCGGCGCGGCCCGCGCGCCCGTACGGCACCTCGCCGACACCACAGGCGCGACGGTGGGCCTCTGCGTGCTGCGCGAGGGCCGCACCATGGTCGTCGCCGGGGTCGGCGGACACGCCGACGAACCGGCGCCGCAGCGGCCCGGCGCGATGTACCCGTGGTCGACGGCCGCGGGCAAGGTGCTCGTCGCCGGCGCCCGGCCCGACCTGCCGCCGGGCCCGCCGCCGAGCTCCTGGGCCCGTACCGCCGCCGCCATCAGGGACAAGGGCATCGCCTTCGACCACGCGGAGATCATGCCGGGCGTGTTCTGCGCGGCGGTCCCGCTGTTCGGCGCGGACGACGCCGTCGTGGCGTCCGTCTGCGCCGTGACCGGTTCGGCGGGGCAGCTCGCGCGGCTCGTGGAGCCCCTGACCCAGGCCGGACAGACCGTCAGCACGGCGCTGCGCAACCGCTGACCGTAGAGCGCTTCGCCGGCCCCGATGACCGTACGGCGGGGGCGATACCGGGGGCAGACCGTACGGCCGGGTCGGCCCTACGCTGAGGCGATGACCAGTCGCACTGCCGTACGGCGCGTGGTGTCCCTCGTGCCCTCGCTCACCGAAGCCGTGGCCGCCACCGCGCCCGGCCTCCTCGTCGGGGCCACCGACTGGTGCAGCCACCCCGCCGACCTGGACGTCACCCGCGTCGGCGGCACGAAGAACCCCGACACCGACCGGATCGCCGCGCTCGCCCCCGACCTCGTCATCGCCAACGAGGAGGAGAACCGGGAACCGGACCTGGCCGCGCTGCGCGCCGCGGGCCTGCGCGTCATGGTCACCGAAGTACGCACCCTGGAGCAGGCGTTCAGCGAGCTGGAGCGGGTCCTCGTGGACGGCTGCGGGCTGGACCGGCCGCGGTGGCTGGACCGCGCCGAGGCCGTCTGGCGGGACACGGCCGGCACGCCCGTACGGCTGCGGGCCGCGGTGCCGATCTGGCGGCGGCCCTGGATGGTGCTCGGCCGCGACACCTTCGCGGGCGATGTGCTGTCCCGGCTCGGCGTCGACAACGCCTACGCGCAGCACGCCGAGCGCTACCCGCGCGTCCCGGTCGAGGAGCTGTGCGCGGCCGGCCCGGATCTCGTGGTGCTCCCGGACGAGCCGTACCGCTTCACGTCGGACGACGGGCCGGAAGCCTTCCCCGCGGCCTTGCCCGTCGCCCTCGTCAGCGGTCGTCATCTCACCTGGTACGGGCCCTCGCTGGCCGAGGCGCCCGCCGTCCTCAGCGCGGCACTGCGAGCAGCGCGCCGCTGAGCACCCCGCGCAGCGTCCGCACCCCGGCCACCAGCCACGCCACGACCAGCACGGCGAACAGCGCCACCGCCAGCCAGTTGTAGAAGTCCAGCCCGGTGTGCTTGGCCAGCCCGGCCGCGCCCGTCACACAGGTGCCGACGGGGAAGGTGAAGCCCCACCAGGTCATCGAGAACGTCATGCCGTTCCGGAACGCGCGGACCACCGTCGCCGCGGCGATCGCCAGCCACAGCAGCGCGAACCCCATCACCGGCACGCCGTACAGCACCGCGAAGGGCAGCATGGCGTGCGCGTACGTGCCGTCGATCGCGCCGTGCGCGGCGTCGGCGAGGTTGTTGACGGCGGTCGTCGACTGGCCCAGCGGACCGAGCACCAGGAACATCGTCGGGGTCAGGGCCAGCGGCAGCGGCCCCTGGTGGACGAGGCGGGCGAAGATGATCGGCAGCATGATGAAGGTGGCGAGCAGGGAGAGCCCGAACATCGCGTAGCAGCCCAGCAGCATCGCCTCCCGCCACTGGCCCGCCGGCAGGTGGGCGATCAGCGCCGGGCCGCAGGCCGCGGAGACCATCGGGGCGACCACCGGCAGGATCCACACCGGGGACGCCGTGCCCGCGTCGACCTTGTGCCGGGTCACCATCAGATACGGGATGGCGGACGCGGCGACGACCCCGACGACGGTGCCCGCGATCCACAGCACCGTGTCGACGGCGACCCCCGCCGAGACGCCGATGACGTCCGAGCCCACCGACAGGCTGCCCGCGCCGACGGCGAGCATCCCCATCGACAGACAGCCGTAGAACGGCGCGACGGCCGGGTCGAGGAGGTGCTTGCGCGCCTGGTCGGCGTGGCGCGCCCAGTGCGCGCCGCGCCCGACGAACAGCACGACCAGCAGCACCGCGCCCAGCGCCCAGACGACCTGGTACGCCACCCGCAGCCCCCAGAAGTGGAGCGGCAGGACGGCGCCCGCGTTCGCGACGATCGCCGTCCCCATCACCGACGCGTACCAGTTGGGTCCGAGCATGCGGACGGACCCGCGGGGGCGGTTCTCGGCAAGGGGGCGGGAGCGCGGCTGCGCGATAGTGGTCATGGCACCAAGATGCTCCGCCCCGGCACCGCCCACCAGGGATCTTCTCTCTATGAGGGCATAAACTGGCTTTATGGGCGACGGGCAGGCGGACACCGGGCGGGACGGCGGTACGAGGCAGGGCGCCGCCGACCCGCAGCCGCATCCCCGCACCGGCCTGCTCGCGCACCGGGTGCCCGACCTCGCCGCGCTGCAACTGCTCCTCGCGGTCGCCCGCCTCGGCAGCCTCGGCCGCGCGGCCCGCGAACTCGGCGTCACCCAGCCCGCCGCCAGCAGCCGCATCCGCTCCATGGAGCGGATGCTCGGCGTCTCCCTCGTGGAGCGCTCGCCGCGCGGCTCGACCCTCACCCCGTCCGGGGCGCTCGTCACGGACTGGGCGCGTCGCATTGTGGAGGCCGCCGAGGCGTTCGACGCGGGCGCGCAGGCGCTGCGCGGGCGGCGCGACTCGCGGCTGCGGGTGGCCGCCAGCATGACGATCGCCGAATACCTGCTGCCCGGCTGGCTGATCGCGCTGCGCGGCAGCCGCCCGGACACCGCCGTCTCCCTCTTCGCCGGGAACTCCGCGGCCGTCGCCGAACGCACCCTCAGTGGCGCCGCCGACATCGGCTTCGTCGAGGGGCTGCGGGTGCCCCCCGGCCTCGACGGCGCCGTCATCGGCCATGACCACCTCGTCGTGGTCGTCGCCCCCGCCCACCCCTGGGCCCGCCGCCGCACCTCGCTGGACCCGGCCGAACTCGCCGCCGCCCCGCTGATCCTCCGCGAGCGGGGCTCCGGCACCCGCCAGGTCCTCGACGCTGCCCTCGCCGACCACGGCGGACTGACCGCCCCCCTCCTCGAACTCGCCTCCACCACCGCCGCGAAGGCCGCCGTCGTCAGCGGCGCCGGCCCCTCGGTCCTCAGCGAACTCGCCGTCGGCGAGGAACTCGCCGCCCACCGCCTCGTCGAGATCCCCGTCGACACGGTCCGCCTCAGCCGCGACCTCCGCGCGGTCTGGCCCACCGGCCAACGCCCGGCGGGCCCGGCCCGCGACCTGCTGGGGCTGACGCGGGGGAGCGGCTGACGGGGCCCTTCGAGGGGCGGCTACGCCTTCACCGCCACCACCGCGCCGTCCGCGCCCGGCGCCGAGAAGCGGACGGTGCGTACGTCCGTGAAGCCGGCGTCCGTCAGCCACTGGCCGTACTCGCCGGGCGTGTAGTTCCGGCCCCAGGTGCTCACCAGCATGTTGAGGCTCATCAGGGCGGGCAGCAGCGGGCCGTCCTTGGCGTCGTCGACCAGCAGTTCGCTGATGACGATCAGGCCGCCGGGCGGCAGCGCGGCGTGGCACTTGCGCAGGATGGAGCGGTTGGTCGGCTCGTCCCAGTTGTGCATGATCTGCGAGAGCAGCACCGCGTCGTGCCCGGCGGGCAGGGCGGCGTCGCGCAGGAAGTCGCCCGGCGCCAGGGCGACGCGGTCGGCGAGGCCGGCCTCCTCGACGCGTTCGCGGGTCAGCTCGCAGACGAACGGCAGGTCGAGGACGGTGGCGCGCAGCCGCGGGTAGCGGCGGCAGAGCTCGATGTCGTACGCGGCGCCGCCGCCCCCGACGTCCAGCAGCCGCCGGACCCCGCCGAGGTCAAGGGCCGCGCCGAGCGCTCGGGCGCTCGGCGCCGACAGCGCGTACATCGACGCCCAGAACGTCTTCTTCAGCGCCGCGTCCTGTTCGTCGAACATCGACTCCTTGGCGCGCGGATCGAAGTTGGTGGGGACGTTTCCGGCCACGGCCTCGTCCAGCCGCATCCAGCCCGCGTACCGCCGGTCGAGGGAGAGCAGCAGGTCGCCGAAGTAGTCCGGCCGGCCGCGCACCAGATAGGTCTCGGCCTCCGGGGTGTTCGCGTACCCCTCGCCCTCGCGGACCAGCAGGTCCAGCCCGGCGCAGGCCGTGAGCAGCAGCTCCGCCGGGCGCTCCGCGATGCCGTGCCGGGCGGCCACCTCGGCGACCGGCAGGCCGGGGGCGGCGGAGAGGTCGGAGAACAGGTCCATCCGGGTGGCGACGGCGAGCGCCTTCGCCGCCCAGAGCCCGGTCGCGATGTCCATCAGCCGGTGGGGCGGGGGTGGGGTGCCCGGGTCCGTCACGGCGTCCTCCTCGCGCTGGTCCGGGGCCCGGGGCCGCGCGCCCCGGGGGCGGTGGCCGAAAGGAGACGGCCGCCGCCTCCCAGTGGATCAGCCCCCGGCCGCCGCCACCAGCGCGGACATCACCCGGCCGCCCGTACCAGCGCGGACATCACCCGCACGTCGTCGCCCGCCTCCGGATGCCACTGCACCGCCAGCGTGAAACCCCGCGCCCCCGGCAGCTCCACCGCCTCCACCGTGCCGTCCTCGGCGTACGCGCTGGGCACGAGCCCCGTCCCCAGCCGGTCCGCCGCCTGGTGGTGGAAGGTCGGCACGGACACCTCCTCCGGGACCGCCGCCGCGAGCAGGGTGCCGGGCACCGGCTTCACGCCGTGCCGCGCGAAGACTCCGGGCGGCCCGCTGTGGCCGCCGTGCCCGACCGCGTCCGGCAGATGCTGTACGAGGGTGCCGCCCAGCGCCACGTTGAGGAGCTGGAGCCCCCGGCAGATGCCCAGCAGCGGCGTGCCCCGCTCCAGCGCGGCATCGATCAGGGCGAGTTCCCAGGCGTCGCGCTCCGGCGTGGGCGGCCCGGTCTCGGGGCGCCGCTCGGCCCCGTACCGCTCCGGGTCCACGTCCGGCCCGCCCGAGATCACCAGGCCGTCCAGGCGCGCCACCACCGCGTCCGCTGCCGCCGGGGCGTCCGGCGGCAGCAGCACCGCGAGCCCGCCCGCGCGCTGTACGAGCCGGTGGTACCCGACGGGCAGCACCGCCGCCGGCAGCTGCCACACGCCCCAGCGCACGGGGTCCTCCAAGTAGGTGCTGACGCCGATCAGGGGGGTGGTCACGGATGTCCTCCAACTACGGGTTTACGTACGGTCGAGTTCCGCTTCCGCCGCCGCCAGCGCCGCGAACTCCTCCTCCGGAGCCGACGCCACCAGCCGGTGCCGGGAGTAGAGGGCGAAATAGCACAGGGCCACCGCGTACACCCCCAGCGCGATGAACGCCGCGTCCTTGTCCACCAGGAACGTCGCCGCCAGCGCCGAACACGCCAGCACGAAGGCGATCGACGAGGTGAGCATGCCGCCGGGGGTGCGGTACGGGCGCGTCAGCCCCGGCTCGCGGCGGCGCAGCACGATGTGCGAGAGCGACATCAGCGCGTACGAGATGGTGGCCCCGAACACCGCGGCGTTGAGCATCCGCGCGCCGTCCCCGGTCGCCGCGGCCAGCGCGAAGCCGAGCACGCCGGGCACCAGCAGCCCCAGGTACGGGGCCTTGCGGCGGCTGGTGAGGGAGAGGAAGCGGGGGAGGTAGCCGGCCCGCGAGAGCGCGAAGAGCTGGCGCGAACCGGCGTAGATCAGCGAGAAGAAGGACGCCACCAGGCCCGCCAGGCCCGCGTAGTTGACGATCCGGCTGAGCGTGGTGGCGTGCCCGTCCGGCTGGAGGGCCGCCACCAGCGGATTGCCCGCGTCCTTCATGGCGTTCGCGCCGCCCGCGCCCGTCGAGGCGAGGAAGGTGAGCAGCGCGAGGAGCAGCAGTACGCAGATCGAGGCGGCCATCGCCTTGGGCAGCGTACGCGCGGGGTCCCGGGTCTCCTCGGCGGCCAGCGGCACGCCCTCCACGCCCAGGAAGAACCACATGCCGAACGGGAACGCCGACCAGATGCCCAGAATCCCGAACGGCAGCCAGGAGCCCGCGCCCAGGGCGTCCGTGTGCACCGGGATGTCGGTCAGGCGGCCCGCGTCGAAGGCGGTGAACGCGCCGACGGCGAAGACGAGGAGGGCGGCGACGGCGATGCCGGTGACGACGAAGCTGAAGCGCAGCGCCTCGCCGACGCCCCACAGGTGGATGCCGATGAAGACGGCGAAGCAGGCGAGGCAGACGGGCCAGCCGGAGGTGAGGCCGAACAGGTGCAGGGACTCCACGTAGTCGCCGATGAAGATGGAGATGGCGGCGGGCGCCAGCACGTACTCGATGAGGATCGCGGTGCCGGTCAGGAAGCCGCCCCAGGGGCCGAGCGCGCGGCGGGCGAAGCCGTAGCCGCCGCCCGCGGTGGGCAGTACGGAGGCCAGTTCGGCGAGCGAGAAGACCATGCAGGTGTACATCAGGCCCATCAGCACGGCGGCGACCGCGAGCCCGCCGAAGCCGCCCTGCGCCAGGCCGAAGTTCCAGCCCGAGTAGTCGCCGGAGACGACGTAGGCGACGCCGAGGCCGGTCAGCAGCAGCGGGCCGGCGCTGCCGCGGCGCAGCGCGCGCTTCTCCAGATAGGTCTTCGGCTCCGCGTCGGCGGGGGAGCGGGCGGCAGGCGGTGCGGTGGGGGGCTCCGTGCGCTCGGACCGATCGGGCATGAACGGCTCCTGCCTGCGAGGGTTAAGGTTTGAGGCCATACCTTTGCCGTGGTGGCGACCGGAAAGCAACCCTCTTGCGCCCTGCAATCCGCCGGGACGTACCCACGCCGCCCTACGCGAGAAACCCCCGCAGCAGCGCCGCCGTCCCGCGGCAGTGCTCCCGCATCACCTCGCGCGCGCCGTCCGCGTCCCCGTCCAGCACCGCCTCCACCAGCGCCGCGTGCTGCCGCTGCGAGTGCTCCAAGTTCCGTACCAGCAGCGGGATGCAGTCCAGCAGGTCGTTGACCGTCGCCCGGACCGCCGCGTACTGCGCGGCCAGCGTCGCCGACCCCGAGACGTCCGCCAGCGTCAGATGCAGCATCGTGTCGAGCCGCCGGTAGTCCGCCAGCGGCGCGTCGTGCGTCGCGTCCAGCGCCGACCGCAGCCGCGCCGCCTGCTCCGGCGCCGGCCCGTGGGACGCGCACAGCCCGGCCGCGCCCACCTCCAGCACCTCCCGGAAGCGCAGCGTGTCCTCGACGTCCACCGCCACCAGTCGCCGCCGCAGCTCCTCCTGGCCGGTCGACCCGGCGCGGGCCCGTACGAACGTGCCGCCGTACCGGCCGCGCCGGCTCTCCACCAGCCCCTGGTCCTGAAGCACCTTCAGCACCTCGCGCAGCGTCACCCGGCTGATGTGCAGCCGCTCGGCCAGCTCGCGCTCGGCCGGCAGCCGCTCGCCGTGCGGCACCAGGCCCAGCCGGACGACCTGGAGTATCTGCTCCAGCGCCTCCTCGAAGCCGTTGCCCGCCCGCACCGGCCGCAGCACCGCCGCGAGACGATCCTCGGCGCCGTCCATCGAGCCCCCTTCCCAACCAATGGTCTACGGCCCTACCTTATGACTCCGGTTGCGCAGACAGGAGGCCATCCCGTGGCAGACCGCACGCCCCCGCTCCCCGTCGACGAGCTGCGCCGGCTCGTCGACACCGGGGAGATCGACACTGTCGTCCTCGCCTTCACCGATATGCAAGGACGGCTCCAGGGCAAGCGGTTCGCCGCCCGCTTCTTCCTCGACGACGCGCTGGAGCACGGCACCGAGGGCTGCAACTACCTCCTCGCCGTCGACACCGACATGAACACCGTCGACGGCTACGCCATGTCCTCCTGGGACCGCGGCTACGGCGACTTCGCAATGCGCCCCGACACCTCCACCCTGCGCCGCACCCCCTGGAACCCGGCGACCGCCCTGGTCACCGCCGACCTCGTGTGGCACGACGGCTCGCCCGTCGCCGCCTCGCCCCGGCAGATCCTCCGCCGCCAGCTCGACCGCCTCCGCCAGGCGGGGCTCGATCGCACGGGCAGCGCCTGGAGCGCATACGCGGGCACGGAGCTGGAGTTCATGGTCTTCAACGACACCTACGAGGACGCCTGGACCCGCGGCTACCGCGGCATGCACCCCGCCAACCAGTACAACGTCGACTACTCCGTGCTCGGCACCGGCCGCGTCGAACCCCTGCTGCGCCGCATCCGCAACGAGATGGGCGCGGCCGGCATGACCGTGGAGTCCGCGAAGGGCGAGTGCAACCTCGGCCAGCACGAGATCGCCTTCCGCTACGACGAGGCCCTCACCACCTGCGATCAGCACTCCGTCTACAAGACCGGCGCCAAGGAGATCGCCGCCCAGGAGGGCCGGGCGCTCACCTTCATGGCCAAGTACGACGAGCGCGAGGGCAACTCCTGCCACATCCACCTCTCGCTCCGCGACGAGGCCGGACGGCCCGTCATGGCCGCCGACGACGGCCCGTACGGCATGTCGCGGACCATGGAGCACTTCCTCGCCGGACAGCTCGCCGCGCTCCGCGACTTCACCCTGCTGTACGCGCCCAACATCAACTCCTACAAGCGGTTCCGCCCCGGCTCCTTCGCCCCGACCGCCGTCGCCTGGGGCCCCGACAACCGCTCCTGCGCGCTGCGCGTCGTCGGCCGCGGCCACGCCCACCGCTTCGAGAACCGGCTGCCCGGCGGCGACGTCAACCCCTACCTCGCCGTCGCCGGCATGATCGCCGCCGGACTGCACGGCATAGAGGCGGAGCTGGAACTCCCCGAGGCGTGCACCGGCAACGCCTACGCGGGCGACGCCCAACACGTCCCCGTGACCCTGCGCGAGGCCGCCGGCCTGTGGTCCGCCAGCCCCCTCGCCCGCGCCGCCTTCGGCGACGAGGTGGTCGAGCACTACCTCAACATGGCGCGCGTGGAACAGGACGCCTACGACACCGCCGTGACGGACTGGGAGCGATTCCGCTCCTTCGAGCGCATGTGAGGAAACGGAACGACGTGCACGAGCACCAGGTAGTCAACCCCGCCACCGAAGAGGTCATCGCCACCGTCCTCGCCTCCACCGCCGAGGACGTCGACGCCGCCGTCGTACGGGCCCAGCGCGCCCAGCGCGCCTGGGCGGCCCTCGCCCCCGGCGACCGCGCCCGGCAGCTGCGCCGCTTCGCCGCGGCCGTCGACGCGCACATCGAGGAACTGGCCCGGCTGGAGGTCCAGGAGGCCGGCCACCCCATCGGCAACGCCCGCTGGGAGGCAGGCAACGTCCGCGACCTCCTCGACTACGCGGCGGGCGGCGCGGAGCGGCTGGCCGGCGCCCAGATCCCCGTCGCCGGCGGGCTGAACGTCACCTTCCACGAGCCGCTCGGCGTCATCGCCGTCATCGCCCCGTGGAACTTCCCCCTGCCGATCGCCGCCTGGGGCACGGCCCCCGCGCTCGCCGCGGGCAACGCCGTCCTCCTCAAACCCGCCGAGACCACCCCGCTCACCGCGCTCCGGCTGGCCGAACTCGCCCTGGAGGCCGGGCTCCCCGAAGGGCTCTTCCAGGTCCTGCCGGGCGCCGGGCCCGTCGCGGGCTCGGCCCTGGTCCGCCACCCCGGCGTCGCCAAGGTCGTCTTCACCGGCTCCACCGCCGTCGGCAAGCAGATCATGGCCGAGTGCGCCGCACGGGTGAAGCGGGTGACCCTCGAACTCGGCGGCAAGAGCCCCAACATCGTCTTCGCCGACGCCGACCTCGAACAGGCCGCCGCTGCCGCCCCCGGCTCCTTCCTCGACAACACCGGCCAGGACTGCTGCGCCCGCAGCCGCGTCCTCGTCCAGCACGAGGTCTACGACCGCTTCATGGAGCTGCTGGAGCCCGCGGTCCGCGCCTTCACCGTCGGCGACCCGGCCGACGCCGCCACCCGGATGGGCCCGCTGATCTCGGCCGCGCACCGGGAGCGCGTACGGTCGTACGTACCCGAGTCCGCGCCCGCCGCCATCCGGGGCGAGGCCCCCCAGGGCAAGGGGTTCTGGTACCCGGCGACCGTCCTGGAGGGCGCGCCGGACGACCGGGCGGCGACCGAGGAGATCTTCGGGCCCGTCGCCGTCGTCCTCCCCTTCGAGGACGAGGCCGACGCCGTCCGCCTCGCCAACGCCACCGACTACGGCCTCTCCGGCTCGATCTGGACCCGCGACGTGGGCCGCGCGCTGCGCGTCTCGCGCGCCGTCGCGGCGGGCAACCTGTCCGTCAACTCGCACAGCAGCGTCCGCTACTCCACCCCGTTCGGCGGCTACAAGCAGTCCGGCCTCGGCCGGGAACTGGGCCCGGACGCCCTCGCCGCCTTCACCGAGACCAAGAACGTCTTCCTGAACACCGACGCCTGACCGCGATGGAGGAAAAGCAAGTGAGCGACCAGAGCCCCGTCTGCCGCCGCCTGGTGGGCCGTACCGCCGTCATCACCGGAGCCGGCAGCGGCATCGGGCTGGCCACCGCGCGCCGCCTCGCGTCCGAGGGCGCGAACGTCGTCGTCGCCGACATCGACGAGGGCGCCGGCAAGGCGGCGGCCGAGGAGGTCGGCGGCCTCTTCACCAAGGTCGACGTGACCGACCCCGAGCAGGTCGAGGCGGTCTTCAGGACCGCCCACGCCACCTACGGTTCGGTCGACGTCGCCTTCAACAACGCGGGCATCTCGCCGCCCGACGACGACTCCATCCTCACCACCGGCCTCGACGCCTGGAAGCGTGTCCAGGAGGTCAACCTCACCTCCGTCTACCTCTGCTGCAAGGCCGCGCTCCCCTATATGCGCGAGCAGGGCCGCGGCTCCATCATCAACACCGCCTCCTTCGTGGCCGTGATGGGCGCCGCCACCTCCCAGATCAGCTACACCGCGTCCAAGGGCGGCGTGCTGTCCATGTCCCGCGAACTGGGCGTGCAGTTCGCCCGCGAGGGCATCCGCGTCAACGCGCTCTGCCCCGGCCCGGTCAACACCCCGCTCCTGAAGGAACTGTTCGCCAAGGACCCCGAGCGCGCCGCGCGCCGCCTCGTCCACGTGCCCGTGGGCCGCTTCGCGGAGCCCGAGGAGATCGCCGCCGCCGTCGCCTTCCTCGCGAGCGACGATTCCTCCTTCGTCAACGCGGCCGAATTCCTCGTCGACGGCGGAATCGCGGGCGCTTATGTAACGCCCATGTAAGGTCCATGATCAACACCGAAAACCGGCTGTTCGGCCGGTTTTCGGTGTCAGTCCTGGCCCCCCACGTCCTGGAGGACGCATGCGCACCAAGCACGCTCTCGTCGCCTCGCTCGCCGCCGCCTCGGCCCTCGCCGCCGCGGTGCCCGCCACCGCCGCCCCCGCCACGCCCAGCACCTCAGACAACGCCGCCGCCCGTTCGGCGCACAGGAACTGCCCGCAGCTGGACAAGAACCTCACGTGGTTCGGCGACAACCGGCACAAGCTCCAGCGGATGATCGACGAGCGCGGCCGGTGTTCCGGCCACGGCGGGCCGCGGCCGGTCGCCGCGTTCGACTGGGACAACACCGTCGTCAAGAACGACGTCACCGACGCCACGCTGGCCTGGGCGCTCAAGCACGACAAGATCCTGCGGCCGGCGAGCTGGCGGGCCACCAGCAAGTGGATGACGCCGGGCGCCGCCCGCGATCTGACGAGAGCCTGCGGCACGTCCGTACCGGTCGGGAAGCCGCTGCACACCTCGCGGAACACCGCCTGCGCGGACGAGATCATGGAGATCCGCGCCGAGTCCCGCACGATGAGCGGCAAGGCAGCCTTCGCCGGCGAGTGGAACCACCGGCGGACGGTGCCCTCGTACGCCTGGGTCCCGCAGCTGTTCGCCGGGCAGCGCCCCGCCGCGCTGACCTCGTACGCGAAGCAGGCCCGTACCGAGGCGCTGGCCGCCCCGATCGGCTCCACGCAGACGGTCGGCACCCACAAGATCGCCGGGTACGTCCGCTACTACGACCAGCAGAAGGACCTGATCCGCACGCTCAAGGCGGCCGGCTTCGACGTCTACATCGTCTCCGCCTCCTCCGAGCCCATCGCCCAGGCGTGGTCGGGCGGCGTCGGCCTGGACCGCAAGCACACCATCGGCATCCGCAGCCTCACCAGCCACGGCAAGATGACCACCGGCATCCGCGCCTGCGGCGACGTCAAGGGCACCGGCGGCGACGCGATCCCGTTCATGGACGGCAAGCGCTGCTGGATCAACCAGGAGATCTTCAAGAAGAAGGGCGCCGAGGCGTGGCGCCTCCAGGACCCGGCGCACCGCATCGCGCTGGGCGGCGGCGACGCCAACACGGACGTGACGTTCGTGAACGACGCCACCGGCGCGCACCTGGCCATCAACCGCAACCAGGGCGAGCTGATGTGCCGGGCCTACGACGACGCCGACCACCGCTGGGTCGCCCAGCCGATGTTCATCGACCCGATGCCGGCCAAGTCCGGTACGTACCCGTGCTCGACCACGGCGTACGTCAACACGGACGGCACGGGCGGCCCGGTCAGGCGCGCCGACGGCACCGTCGTCCCGGACCAGCACGACCGGGCGCACCTCTAGAGCCCGCCGCCGCCCGGCCCTTCGGGGGCCGGGCGGTCACAGGAACGTACGGCCCTCACCGCGGTAGGTGGGGGCCGTCTCCACGATCCGGTCCCCGTCGATCAGGTGCAGCGCCTCGAAGCGCTCGCACAGCTCGCCGGCCTTCGCGTGCCGGAACCACACCTTGTCGCCGACCAGCAGGTCGTCCGCGGGCTGCCCCAGCAGCGGCGTCTGCACCTCGCCCGCGCCCTCCATCGGGGTCAGCCGCAGCCCGGCCGGGAGATACGGCGTCGGCAGCCGGTCCGCGCCCGCGGCGCCCGACGCCGGGTAGCCGCCGCCCAGCACCGTCACCACGCCCACGCCGGGCCGCCGCACCACCGGCAGCGCGTAGAGCGCGGCCGGGCGGCCCCGGAAGGACGTGTAGGTGTCGAACAGCCGCGGCACGTACAGCCCGGACCCCGCCGCGACCTCGGTGACCGCGTCCTCCGCGGCGGTGTGCTGGACGCTGCCCGTGCCGCCGCCGTTGACGAACTCCAGGTCCGGGGCGACCGCGCGCACCGCCCGTACGACCTCGGCCCGCCGCGCGGCCAGCTCCTTGCGCGCGGCGGCCTGCATCAGCCGGATGGCCCGCGACCGCACCGGCCGCCCGGCGAGCCGGTCGCCGACGCCCGCCACATGGGCCTCGTACGCCATCAGGCCCACCAGCCGGAAGCCGGGGCGGCGGCCGATCGCGCGGGCCAGCTCGGCCAGTTGGGCGGGGGTGCGCAGAGGCGAGCGGAGCGCGCCGATCCGAATCCGGCCGCCCAGCAGCCGCAGCGAGGTGTCCAGTTCCAGGCAGACCCGGATCTCCTCGCGACCGCCGGCCCGTGCCGCGTCGATCAGATCGAGCTGGCGGACGTCGTCCACCATCACCGTCACCGCGTCCGCGAGCTTCGGGTCGCCGGCCAACTGCCCGAACGCCTCCCGGTCGGCCGACGGATAGGCGAGGAGGATGTCCTCGAAGCCGGACCGCGCCAGCCACAGCGACTCCGCGAGCGTATAGCTCATGATCCCGGCGAACCCCTCGCGCGCCAGCACCCGTTCCAGCAGCGCCCGGCACCGCACCGACTTGCTCGCCACCCGGATCGGCTTGCCCCGCGCCCGCCGCGCCAGATCGGCGGCGTTGGCGTCGAACGCGGCCAGGTCCACGACGGCGACGGGAGCGTCGAGATGAGCGGTGGCCCGGTCGAGCCGGGCCCGGTCGGAAGCTGCTGCGGATATGGCGGCGGACATGGCCGCAGCTTGCCAGAAGGCGTTACCGCTGGGTAGAGGCATGGCCCGTGCGCAGGGCGGCCGACGCCCCGTAGAGTGGCGTCACACATGGCGACCGGCAGGTCAGCGGGGTGCTCCCCGCCTGCGAACCGGCCTGTCCACCAAGGCCGTCGGACGGTACGGCGGGCCGCTCGCGAGGGGGAGCGCAGTTGAGCACCGAGGCGCGAGGCGTGCTGGGCTCCCCGTCCCCACCACCCCCGCCGCCCCCCGCGCGGCCACCCGCCGCACCCGCCCCGGCCGGGGCCGCGGCGCGGCCTGCCAGCACGCACCCGGAACGCGCGGAGCACATGCCCACACCCCCCTGGTACCGCTCGGAGCACCCGGTGCCCGCCTTCGCCCCCGGCGTTCCCGTCCCCCCGGGCCACGGATCCGGCGAGCGGCAGCCGCACGGCCGCGGCCGGCTGCGCGCGCTCGTGGCCGTCCTCTGCCTCGTGCTCGGCCTCGGCCTCCTCGGCGGCGCCGCGGCGGGCAGCCTGCTGGGCGGCGAGGCGGGCGCCGAGTCGGCCGCCGAGGTCATGTACGAGCAGGGCGGCGCACGGTGGCGCACGGCCCCCGTGGACGCGATCTTCCCGCCCGCGCTGCGCGGCGACGGCGCGGGCCCCGGCGGCGCGGACCGCACCTGGCGGCGGATCGCGGTCGCGCCGGACAGCGGCTGCGCCGGGGCGTTCGACCCGCTGCTGGCCAAGGCGCTGGCGCCCGTCGGCTGCGCGCGGCTGCTGCGCGCCACATACGCCGACGCGACGACGACCAGCGTGACGACGGTCGGGCTGCTCGTCACCAAGGCCGACGCGGGGCAGATGGGCGCTCTGCAACGGCGGTTCGAGGACGAGGGGCTTTCGGAGCGGCGGGATCTGCTGCCCCGTCCGTACGCGGCGAAGGACACGGCGGCGGCCGGGTTCGGCGACGCGCAGCGGGCCTCCTGGCAGATCAAGATCCGTACCGACACCCCGGTGGTGCTGTACGCGGTGACGGGGTTCGCCGACGGCCGGAAGGCCGCCGACCCGCAGCCCGCGATCCGGGCCGTCACCCCGGGTGCGACGTCGGTCGCGGCGCAGGCGGGGCTCGGGCACGACGCCAAGGGCGTCTGCGAGCAGGTGGAACACGCCTTTGTCAAAGGCGTGAAGAAAGCCGCCGAGGAGGCGTCCAAGTGACAGCGCGCCGCGCGCCGCGGCGGCCGGGGCCCCGCCGTGCGCTCCTCGCGCTGGCGGCCGCCGCGCTGGCCGTCCTGCCCACGCTGACGGCAGCGCCCCCCGCGCACGCCGACGCCATACGCGACCAGGAATGGGGGCTCGACGCTGTCCATGCGCAGGACGCGTGGCGCACCACCAAGGGCAAGGGCATCACCGTCGCCATCCTCGACACCGGCGTCGACGACAGCCACCCCGACCTCGCGGGCCAGGTCCTGCCCGGCAAGGACCTCATCGGCTTCGGCGCGCGCAGCGGCGACCGGTCCTGGGCCCGGCACGGCACCGCCATGGCCGGCATCGTCGCCGGCCGCGGCCACGGACCGGGCGACGACGACGGCATCCTGGGCGTCGCCCCCGAGGTGAAGATCCTTCCCGTCCGGGTGATCCTGGAGGACGGCGACCCGGCCCGCAAGGAGGCCCGCTCGATCCGCGGCGGCGCGCTCGCCGACGGCATCCGCTGGGCCGCCGACCACGGCGCGGACGTGATCAACCTGTCGCTCGGCGACGACAGCGACTCCGCGCACCCCGAGCCGCGCGAGGACGAGGCCGTCCAGTACGCGCTGAGCAAGGGCGCCGTCGTCGTCGCCTCGGCCGGCAACGGCGGCGAGAGCGGCGACCACGTCTCCTACCCGGCCGCCTACCCCGGCGTGATCGCTGTGACCGCCGTCGACCGGTACGGCACCCGCGCCTCCTTCTCCACCCGCCGCTGGTACTCCACGGTCAGCGCGCCCGGCGTCGACGTCGTCATCGCCGACCCGGACCGGCACTACTACGAGGGGTGGGGCACCAGCGCGGCGTCCGCCTTCGTCTCCGGCGCCGTCGCCCTCGTCCGCGCCGCGCACCCGGACCTCAGCCCGCTCCAGATCCGCCGGCTGCTCACCGAAACCGCGCTGGACGCCCCCGCGGGCGGCCGCAGCGACGCGCTGGGCGCGGGGCTCGTCGACCCCGCCGCCGCCATCGCGGCCGGCGACCGCGTGACCCCCGAGTCGAAGACGCCCCTGGCCTCCGGAGGGGCCCGGCGCTACTTCGGCCCCGGCCCCCGCGCCGGCCACCCCGACCACGACGGCAAGGACCCCGACCTCCTCGCCGTCGCCGCCGCGACGGCGGGCGCGCTCCTGCTCGTGGCCGCCGTCTTCCTCTGGCGCGGCGGCCAGCGGCGCGACCGGGACCCGTTCGGGAGGTACTGACGGCGGTACGGGACCGTCCCGTACCCCGGCCCGGGGCCGGGCCGGTCCGTGGCCCCGGATAGTCTCGACGCGTGGCGCTCAAGAACATTCCCGACCCTGGTTTCTCCGACGACGACGGCTCCGCCGACGCCGCTCTCGCCGAGGCGCTCGACGCCTGGTCGCGGGACCCGTCCGCGGAGCCGCGGGTACTGGCGGCGCTGGCCGGGGCGCGGGTGCTCGTCCCCGTCGTGGCGGTGCTGGGGGAGACGGAGACCGGGGCCGACGGGCTGCGGCGGGAGAAGACCAGCGACATGGCCGTGCCGACGCTGGAGGCGCCCGGCGGACGGCGGGCGCTGCCGGCCTTCACGTCCACCGGGAGCCTGGCGCGCTGGCGGGCCGACGCGCGGCCCGTGGCGGTGCCGATGCACCAGGCGCTGCGGGCCGCCGCCCACGAGAAGGCCGACACGATCGTCCTCGACCTGGCCGGACCGGTCACCTACCCGCTGGCGGGCCCCGCGCTGCTCGCCCTCGCGGAGGGGCGTACCAGCACCGACCCGCTCGCCGATCCGGCGGTGGCCGACGCGCTGCGCGCCGTGCTGGAGGCCGAGCCCGGCGTGCTGAGCGCCGGGCTGTCCGCGGCCGGGGACGGCGACGGGACCCTGGCGCTCGCCCTCGCCCCTGACGCGCCCGCGCGCGAGGTGGCCGGGCGGGTCGCCGAGGCCCTGGCGGCGGACGAGGTGCTGCGCGCCCGGCTCGTACGGGGACTGGACCTGGCGCTGCTGCCGCCGGGGGCCGCGCACCAGAGCGAGGTGCTGTTCAGCCGCTGATCCAGGCGCTGGGCTCCGACAGGCGGAACCGGCCGGACCGTCCGACAATGCAGGGACAGTTCAAGATCCACCGCCTGGAGGACGTCATGGAGACGAGAACTGTCGTATCGGAGTTCATCGGCACGCTGCTGCTGGTGTTCTTCGGCGTCGGAGCCGCGGTCCTGGGCGCCGACTACATCGGAGTCCTGGGCATCGCGCTCTCCTTCGGCTTCGTCCTTTTGGCCGTGGCGTACGCGCTGGGTCCGGTCTCGGGCGCCCACGTGAACCCGGCGGTCACCCTCGGCATGCTGCTGGCCCGGCGCATTACGGGCCGCACCGCCATCGAGTACTGGATCGCGCAGCTCGTCGGCGGCATCGTGGGCGCGGGCCTGCTGTACTGGCTCGCCCAGACCGTGCCGGGGCTCAAGACCGACGAGACGTTCGGCAGCAACGGCTGGGGCAGCCGCTCGGCCGTCCACATCAGCCTCGGCGGCGCCTTCCTGGCCGAGGTGATCCTCACGTTCCTGCTGGTCTTCGTGGTGCTCGCGGTGACGCACCGGGTCGCGGTCGTCGGCTTCGACGGCCTGCCGATCGGCATCGCCCTCGCCGTGATCCACCTCGTCGGCATCCCGCTGACCGGCACCTCGGTGAACCCGGCCCGGAGTCTGGGCCCGGCCCTCTTCGCGGGCGGCGACGCGCTCTCCCAGCTGTGGCTGTTCATCGTCGCGCCGCTGGTGGGCGGCGCGATCGCCGCGGTGGTGCACCAGGTGACGCACCCGCCGCAGGAGCCCAAGCTGGTCGCCGACGAGCGGTCGGCGACCTGAGCCCGGTCGCGCGGGGCGCGTGAAGGGACGCGTCCCGCTCAGCCGAAGACGGGGCCCGTGTACTTCTCGCCCGGCCCCTGGCCCGGCTCGTCCGGCACCACGGACGCCTCGCGGAACGCCAGCTGCAGCGACTTGAGGCCGTCGCGCAGCGGCCCCGCGTGGAAGGAGCTGATCTCGGTGGCGCTCGCGGTGACCAGCCCGGCGAGCGCCTGGATCAGCTTGCGCGCCTCGTCCAGGTCCTTGTGCTTGTCGCCCTCCTCGGCCAGGCCCAGGTTCACGGCGGCGGAGCTCATCAGGTGCACGGCGACCGTGGTGATCACCTCGACCGCGGGCACGTCCGCGATGTCGCGGGTCATGGCCCCGAAGTCCGGCGCCTCGCTCGGGGGGCCGGACTCGGCGGGCGTGGGGGCGGGGGTGGCGTCGCTCATGGTGGTTCTTCCGCTTCTTCCTGCTGGACGGTGCGCTCCAGCGTACGGCGCGGCCTTGTGCGCGCGGATGCGGTATCGTAGGCGGTGACCGGCCGGACACTCATGTGACCGGCCCACAAGTGGAGGCTCCGATCTCCCACCTGACCGACCTCCGGGACGGCAGGTCACCGGTCCGGCAGTGCCCATCGTTCCGTACGGACGATGTGGAACCGCCCGATGCGCCCCGCGGTGAAACGCGGCGGTGTTCCGGTTTGTGAGGAGCCCGCCTGTGTCCCGTCCGGGGCGTTTTGTGCGTCACGAGTAACGATGGGCTGGTCATACCGAAACAGACGTTACGCGGCTGTCCGCCAGGCGGTCGCGTGGTGCAACCGAGGAGGCCCCATCAGCGCCGAGCCCCGCATCAACGACCGGATTCGAGTCCCGGAAGTGCGACTCGTCGGTCCCAGCGGCGAGCAGGTAGGCATTGTGCCGCTTGCCAAGGCCCTGGAGCTTGCGCAGGAGTACGACCTCGACCTCGTCGAGGTGGCGGCGACCGCTCGCCCGCCGGTCTGCAAGCTCATGGACTACGGGAAGTTCAAGTACGAGTCGGCCATGAAGGCCCGTGAGGCGCGCAAGAACCAGGCGCACACGGTCATCAAGGAGATGAAGCTCCGGCCGAAGATCGACCCGCACGACTATGACACCAAGAAGGGTCACGTCGTCCGGTTCCTCAAGCAGGGCGACAAGGTCAAGATCACGATCATGTTCCGTGGTCGCGAGCAGTCCCGTCCGGAACTCGGCTTCCGGCTGCTGCAGCGGCTCGCGGAGGACGTCCAGGACCTCGGCTTCGTGGAGTCGAATCCGAAGCAGGACGGCCGAAACATGATCATGGTTCTCGGCCCGCACAAGAAGAAGACCGAGGCGATGGCCGAGGCCCGCGAGCTGGCCGACGCCCGCAAGGCGGAGCGCCGCGGCGCCGCGCACCAGGACCGCGACGACGCCGTCGCGGAACCGGCCCAGGCGTCCGCCGAGGAGCCCGCCGAGGCGTGAGGCGGGGGCCGAGCGCCCCGGCCGTGCCGGGGCAGCGGCCCCGCACACCGACCGAAACATCTGACGCTCCCGCACGCCGGCCCGCCGGCCGGGGGAGCGCCACCGACGAGGAGAGTACGGCGCATGCCGAAGAACAAGACGCACAGCGGTGCCAGCAAGCGCTTCAAGATCACCGGCTCCGGCAAGGTGATGCGGGAGCGCGCCGGCAAGCGCCACCTGCTTGAGCACAAGTCGTCCAAGCTGACGCGTCGCCTCACCGGCAACGCCGAGATGGCCCCGGGCGACGCCAAGAAGATCAAGAAGCTTCTCGGCAAGTGACCCGCGCGCCCCTGATGTGGGGCGTGCTGGGCCGAATACCGGGACCTATTCGTTTTCGGGCCGCGTGAGAGACGACCGCGGCCCCGCTACAAGGAGTTAACAAGTGGCACGCGTCAAGCGGGCAGTCAACGCCCACAAGAAGCGCCGGGCGATCCTGGAGCAGGCCAGCGGCTACCGGGGCCAGCGCTCGCGCCTGTACCGCAAGGCCAAGGAGCAGGTCACCCACTCCCTGGTCTACAACTACAACGACCGCAAGAAGCGCAAGGGCGACTTCCGTCAGCTGTGGATCCAGCGCATCAACGCCGCTGCCCGCCAGAACGGCATGACGTACAACCGCCTCATCCAAGGTCTGAAGGCCGCCAACATCGAGGTGGACCGCAAGATCCTGGCCGAGCTCGCGGTCAACGACGCCAACGCGTTCGCCGCGCTCGTCGAGGTCGCCCAGAAGGCGCTTCCGAGCGACGTCAACGCCCCGAAGGCCGCCTGAACAGCGACCCCAGGCACGTCGCGGTCGAGCCGCGCACCGCGCTGAGCTGAGCGGACCCGCAGGCCCCGGCCTGCGGGTCCGCTGCTGTCTGAGCCCGCCCCGCCCCACCCGAACCCGCCGCCGCACAAGAAGTGAGCCGCCGCCCATGGGCACCCCCGAGCTGATCTCCCCGCGCTCCCCGCGCGTCGCCGCCGCCCGGCGGCTGGCCCGCCGCAACTTCCGGGGCAAGGAACGCCGGTTCATCGCCGAGGGCCCGCAGGCCGTGCGCGAGGCGGTGGCGCACCGGGGCGACGGCGAGCCCACCCTGACCGAGCTGTTCGCGACCCCCGACGCCGCCGAGCGCTACGCCGCGATCGTCGAGGCCGCGCACGCCGCCGGCGCCCGCGTGCACACCGCCGACGCCGAGACCCTCGCCGACATCTCCCAGACCGTCACCCCGCAGGGCATCGTCGGCGTCTGCCGCTTCCTCGACTCGCCCTTCGAGGAGATCCTCGCGGCCCGCCCCCAGCTGGTGGCCGTGCTCGCGAACGTACGCGACCCCGGCAACGCCGGCACGGTGCTGCGCTGCGCGGACGCCGCGGGCGCCGACGCCGTGGTGCTCACCGACGCCTCCGTGGACCTCTACAACCCCAAGTCCGTACGGGCCTCCGTCGGCTCCCTCTTCCACCTCCCGGTCGCCGTCGGCGTCCCCGTGGAGCGGGCCGTGCGGGGCCTCGCGGACGCCGGGGTGCGGGTGCTCGCCGCCGACGGCGCGGGCGAGCGGGACCTCGACGGGGAACTGGACGGCGGCGCGATGGGCGGGCCCACCGCCTGGATCTTCGGCAACGAGGCGTGGGGGCTGCCGGAGGAGACCCGCGCACTCGCGGACGAGGTGGTGCGCGTACCGATCCACGGCCGGGCCGAGAGCCTCAACCTCGCTACGGCGGCCGCCGTCTGCCTCTACGCTTCGGCTCGTGCGCAGCGTGCTTCCGGAGGGTGCCGCTCCGTCACATCCACCTAGTAGGGTTGGCGTCCTCGGGGGCCCGAAGGGGGGTGCGGCGATGGATGTCAGGACCTCCGGCGGCAGCACGGCCGGCGCCTGCCCGCCCGTCCCCCGGAGCGCCTGCGGGGACCTCGGCGACGGCCTCGGCCCCGACGGGCTCGCCGCCCTCGGGCTCGACCCCGACGACCTGCCGGACGGGCTGGTCGTCGCGGACGAGACCGGCAAGGTCACCTGCTTCAACGCCGCCGCCGCCCGTATCACCGAGCTGCCGCCCGCCGAGGCGATCGGCCGGCCGCTGGAGAGCGCCCTGCCGCTCGAAGACCTCGAAGGCCGCCGCTGGTGGGCGCTGACCGACCCGTACGGCGGGCTCGCCATCCGCGCCGGGCAGCCCGAGCGGAATCTGCTGCTGCCCGGCGGCCGCGAGGTCCTGGTCTCCGCCCGGTACGTACGCGACCGGCCCACCGGCCCGGTGCGCCGCCTCGTCGTCCAGCTGCGCGGCACCGAGGCGCGCCGCCGCACCGAGCGCAGCCACGCCGAGCTGATCGCCACCGTCGCCCATGAGCTGCGCTCCCCGCTGACCTCCGTCAAGGGGTTCACGGCGACGCTGCTCGCCAAGTGGGAGCGGTTCACGGACGACCAGAAGCGGCTGATGCTGGAGACCGTCGACGCCGACGCCAACCGCGTCACCCGGCTCATCGCCGAGCTCCTGGACATCTCCCGGATCGACTCGGGCCGGCTGGAGGTCCGCAAGCAGCCCGTCGACATCGCCGCCGCCGTCCGCCGGCACGTACAGGCGCACACCACCGCGGGCCAGCGCACCGACCGGTTCCTGATCCGGGTCCGGGAGCCGCTGCCCGCGCTCTGGGCGGACCCCGACAAGATCGATCAGGTGCTCGGCAACCTGCTGGAAAACGCGGTGCGGCACGGCGAGGGAACGGTCACGATAGAGGTGTCACCAGTGGTGGCGCGGGCCCACCCGGGGGCCCCCGTCGTGGAGAGGACAGCGGTCACCGTGAGCGATGAGGGCCCCGGCATCCCCGACGAGTCGGTGGGCCGCGTCTTCACCCGCTTCTGGCGCGGCAGCAAGCGCGGCGGCACCGGCCTCGGGCTGTACATCGTCAAGGGCATCGTCGAGGCGCACGGCGGCTCGATCACGGTCGGCAGGGCCCGCGGCGGCGGCGCCGAGTTCCGATTTACGCTGCCCGTCGGCGCCCCGGCCTTCCTGGCCTGAGCGGCCCACGGGCCCACCCTCCAGCCGCGCCCTTTAGACTCGACCTTTGGCACCTTTGGCATCAATGTCGTCGGGCTAAGCGGCGCACCCGCTCGGCATCCACAGCACTTGTCAAGAGCCGAGGCGAAGCGAAGCGCAGCCAATCGGAAGCACGGGAAGAGATGTCCGCACCCAATAAGTCGTATGACCCGGTCGAGGTCGAGGCCCTGAAACCGGAAGAGATCGAGCGGATGCGCGACGAGGCGGTAGCCGCGATCGCCGCGGCCGCCGACCTCGACGCCCTGCGCGAGGTGAAGTCCGCCCACAGCGGCGACCGCTCGCCGCTGGCCCTCGCCAACCGCGAGATCGGCGCGCTGCCGCCGCACGCCAAGGCGGACGCGGGGAAGCGGGTCGGCCAGGCCCGCGCCGCGGTGAACAAGGCGTTCGCGGCCCGCCAGGAGGAGCTGGAGGCGGAGCGCGACGCGCGTGTGCTGGTCGAGGAGGCGGTGGACGTCACGCTGCCGCACGACCGCGCCCTCGCCGGCGCCCGGCACCCGATCACGACGCTCTCCGAGCGCATCGAGGACGTCTTCGTCGCGATGGGCTACGAGGTCGCCGAGGGGCCCGAGGCCGAGGCCGAGTGGTTCAACTTCGACGCGCTGAACTTTCCGCCGGACCACCCCGCGCGCGAGATGCAGGACACGTTCTTCGTGCGGACGGCCGACGGCGCCGAGGGGCCCGCGGGCGAGGAGTCCGGCGTCGTGCTGCGCACGCACACCTCGCCGGTGCAGATCCGCTCGATGATCGACCGTGAGCCGCCCATCTACGTCGTCTGCCCGGGGCGTACGTTCCGCACGGACGAGCTGGACGCCACCCACACCCCGGTCTTCCATCAGGTCGAGCTGCTCGCCATCGACGAGGGCCTGACCATGGCCGACCTCAAGGGCACCCTGGACCACATGGTGCGGGCGCTCTTCGGGGAAGGGATGTCCACCCGGCTGCGGCCGAACTACTTCCCGTTCACCGAGCCGTCCGCCGAGATGGACATGGAGTGCTACGTCTGCCGCGGCGCCTCGGTCGGGGACCCCGACCGCCCCTGCCGCACGTGCGGCAGCGAGGGCTGGATCGAGCTGGGCGGCTGCGGCATGGTCAACCCGCGGGTGCTGACCGCCTGCGGCGTGGACCCGCGGAAGTACAGCGGCTTCGCCTTCGGATTCGGTATTGAGCGGATGCTGATGTTCCGCCACAGCGTGGAGGACATGCGAGACATGATCGAGGGTGACGTGCGCTTCACCAGGCCGTTCGGGATGGAGATCTGATGCGTATCCCGCTTTCCTGGCTGCGCGAGTACGTCGACCTGCCGGCCGCCGAGACCGGCCGCGACGTGCAGGCCAAGCTCGTCGCCACCGGTCTTGAGGTCGAGACCGTCGAGCAGCTCGGCGCCGGCCTCAAGGGCCCGCTGGTCGTCGGCAAGGTGCTGACCATCGAGGAGCTGGAGGGCTTCAAGAAGCCCATCCGCTTCTGCACGGTCGACGTCGGCACGGCCAACGGCACCGGCGAGCCGCAGGAGATCGTCTGCGGCGCCCGCAACTTCGCGGTCGGCGACAAGGTCGTCGTCGTGCTGCCCGGCGCCGTGCTGCCCGGCGACTTCAAGATCGCCGCGCGCAAGACGTACGGCAAGGTCTCGCACGGCATGATCTGCTCCGGCGACGAGCTCGACATGGGCGACGACGGCACCGGCGGCATCATCGTGCTGCCGCCGGAGTACGAGGTCGGCACCGACGCCATCGCGCTGCTCGAACTGGTCGACGAGGTCCTGGACATCGCCGTCACCGCCAACCGCGGCGACTGCCTCTCCCTGCGCGGCGTCGCCCGCGAGGCCGCCATCGCCTACGGGCTGCCGCTGCGCGACCCGGCCCTCCTCGACGTGCCGCCGCCCAACTCGTACGGCTACCTCGTGAAAATCTCGGACCCGGCCGGCTGCGACCGCTTCACCGCGCGCACCGTCACCGGGCTCGACCCCGACGCCCGCTCCCCGATCTGGCTCCAGCGCCGCCTCCAGAAGGCCGGCATGCGCCCGATCTCGCTCGCCGTCGACGTCACCAACTACGTGATGCTCGAACTCGGCCAGCCGCTGCACGCCTACGACCGGTCCCGGCTCGACGGGCCGATCGGCGTGCGCCGCGCCCAGCAGGGGGAGAAGCTCACCACCCTCGACGGCGCCCAGCGCGTCCTGGACGCCGACGACCTCGTCATCACCGACGACAGCGGCCCCATCGGGCTCGCCGGCGTCATGGGCGGGGCCGACACCGAGATCGCGGACGTCACCGGCGACCCCGAGACCGGCGAGAGCAGGGGCACCACCGACATCGTGGTGGAGGCCGCGCACTTCGACGCGCTCTCCATCGCCCGTACGGCCCGCCGCCACAAGCTGTCCTCCGAGGCGGCCCGGCGCTTCGAGCGCGGCGTCGACCCGAACGCCACGTCCGCGGCCGCGCAGCGCACCGTCGACCTGATGGTGCTGCTCGCGGGCGGCACCGCCGAGGCCGGCGTCACCGAGGTCGTCGCGCCCAGCGGACCCCGCACCATCAGCATCGCCGCGAACCACCCGGACCGGGTGGCGGGCGTGGAGTACGGCCGGGAGACCGTCGTGCGCCGCCTCCAGGAGGTCGGCTGCGACGTCTACGGGCAGGACGAGCTCGTCGTCACCGTGCCCAGCTGGCGGCCCGACCTCGGCGACCCGAACGACCTCGCCGAAGAGGTCATCCGGCTGGAGGGCTACGAGAACCTGCCCTCCACGCTGCCGCAGCCGCCCGCCGGCCGCGGGCTGACCGAGCGGCAGCGGCTGCACCGCCGGGTCGGCCGCGCGCTGGCCGGCGCCGGGTTCGTCGAGGCGCTCAACTACCCCTTCCTGGGCGAGGACGTCCTCGACCAGCTGGGACTGGAGGCCGACGACCCGCGCCGCACCGTGATCCGGCTGGTCAACCCGCTCTCCGAGAGCGAGCCGGCGCTGCGCACCACGCTGCTGCCGGGGCTGCTCACCGCCCTGCGCCGCAACGACGGCCGCGGCGAGCACGACCTCGCGCTCTTCGAGACCGGGCTGGTCTTCCGGCCCACCGGCCACGAGGCGCCCGCGGTCCGGCTGCCCGTCGACCGCCGCCCCACCGACGAGGAGATCGCCGCCCTGAACGCCGCGCTGCCCGCGCAGCCGCGCCGGGCCGCAGTGGTGCTCGCCGGTGCGCGCGAGCAGGCCGGCTGGTGGGGCAAGGGCCGCCCCGCGACGTGGGCGGACGCCATCGAGGCGGGCCGCACCGTCGCCCGCGAGGCGGGCGTCGAGCTGATCGTCCGTCAGGACCAGCACGCGCCGTTCCACCCGGGCCGCTGCGCCGTGCTGCTCGCCGTCGTGGACGGCGCGGAGGTGCTCGTCGGCAACGCCGGTGAGCTGCACCCCCGCGTGGTCAAGGCGCTGGGCCTGCCCGAGCGCACCTGCGCGATGGAGATCGACCTGGACCGCCTGGAGCAGGCCGGTACGGGCGTGGTGCGCGCCCCGCACGTCTCCACGTTCCCGGTGGCCACCCAGGACGTCGCGCTGGTCGTCGACGACCGGGTCGCCGCGGCCGACGTCGAGTCGGCGCTGCGCGCGGGCGCGGGCGAACTCCTCGAATCGCTGCGACTGTTCGACGTCTTCACCGGCGAGCAGCTCGGCGAGGGCAGGAAGTCCCTGGCCTACGCGCTGCGCTTCCGCGCGGCGGACCGCACCCTGACCGCGGAGGAGGCCACCGCCGCGCGCGACGCGGCCGTCGCCTCGGCGCTGGAGCGGACGGGCGCGGTGCTGCGCGGGGCGTGACGTCGCGCGTGACACCGCGCTGCGCGGCTACTGCGCACAGGCTCTGAGGGGCGCATCCGGTCCGCCGGGTGCGCCCCTCGCGCGTGGGGCGCGCCGCCGTCCGCCCTCGGACGCCGGGGAACAGCGCACCTGAGCGCCGTGGAGCGCCCGGCGCTCCGGCCCGCGACCGACGGAACGTGACGTTTCGCGCGCGCGAACCCGCTCGTACAGCTCACCCGATCGGGTGAGATCTCTACGCCAAGTGGTCACATGGACGCGTACGGTCGCAAGAATCGTGCGGGTCGTCCTGGCCCGCACCGGGCTGAACCATCGGTCTTCCAGGCCCTGTCGTCGAACCCCGTCGTCCGTCCGAAGGACGGACCCCGCGGCGAACGGCGCGTGCTCTCGCAAGGCGGAGGCTCATCCCCGTACGGGCGTACGGGGTGGACCCGAGAACGCCGTGGGAGCGCGTGCCGCGCGCCGCGGGGCATACGGGGGCCCGGCGAGGGGACCCGGGTCCGGGCGACCGCATCATTGGCTGCCAGGGGGGCCGACCATGATCGGTAATGGAACGGCGGCCGGCGCGCGGCCGAGGGCGGCGCGCCGCCGACGGTTGTTCGTCTTCGTGCTGCCCGGCCTGTGGGTGCTGGGCGTGCTCGCCTGGGACGTGCTGTCCTCGTCCGGCGCGCAGTCCGTCCAGTTCCTCGCGGTCGCCCCGGCCATCGCCTGCGCCGGCACCGGCCGCCGGCAGTGCCTGGGCCTGGGCGGCGCGTGCGTGCTGTTCGCCCTCGTGCCGCTGGTGCCGCTGGGGCCCGTCAGCGGCGGCGAACTCATCAGCAGACTGGGCGCCTGCTGCGCGATCCTCGCCGTCGTCGGCGCCGGCTGGCTGGCCGCGGCCCGCCGCCGCCGGCTGACCGCGGAGCTGGCCCGCGCCCGCGAGGTGGCGGCCACCGCGCAGGAGGCGCTGCTGTGCAGCCCGCCGTCGCGGCTCGACGGGCTGGCCCTCGCGGCCGGCCATCTCTCCGCCAGCGAGGGGGCGTTGATCGGCGGCGACCTCTACGCGGCGCTCGCCACCCCCTACGGCGTACGGGTCGTCATGGGCGACGTGCGCGGCCACGGGCTCACCGCGCTCGGCACGGTCGCCGCGATGCTCGGCAGCTTCCGGGAAGCGGCGCACTACGAGGCCGAACTCGGCGGTGTGCTGCGCCGGTTGGAGCGTGCCCTGCAACGGCACCTGCGGGAGCGGGCCAGAGCCGAGCCCCCGGCCGCCGGCGAGGGCGACCACCATCCGGCCGCCGAGGAGTTCGTGACCGTGCTGCTGCTGGAGGTCCGGCCGGACGGCGAGGTCGCCGCGCTCAACTGCGGGCACCCCTGGCCGTACCGGCTGCACGCCCGGCCCGGGAGCGGCGGCCGCGTCACCGTCGAGACGATGGGGGAGACGATGCCGCCCCTCGGGATGTTCCCGCTCCCCGCCGAACTGCCCGTCGGGCACGGCGTGCCGCTGCCGACCGGCGACGCGCTCGTGCTGCACACCGACGGGGTGGAGGACGCCCGCGACGAGACGGGCGCGTTCTTCCCCCTCGGCCCCGCCCTCGCCCGCGCCGCGCGGAGCGCGCCCATCGTCCCCGCGGAGGTCATCGCGGGCGTACGGGCCGCGCTGCTGCGGCACACCGGCGGTCAACTCTCCGACGACGCCGCCCTCCTCGTGGTCCGCAACGACCGGCAGCGGGTGCCGACGGGGTCGGGGGTGGTCCACCTGGCGGGCTCCGGCCGGTGCGGCGGCTGACCCGGCGCCGCCCCGATCCGGCCCGGCAGTACGCGGATCACGCCGCACCACGCGACATATTCCGGCGGAAAAACTTCACACCCCGTGCGAGGACCGCTCGATTACGCTGACCTCACCGAGCGGAACGACAGGGCGCGTCGGCTCCTCCCCCCTCGTGTACGAACGGACCTCGCACCCGGCTGTCGCGGCCCAGCGCGGCCACCGGACCCTGCCGATTCCCGGAGCACGGCGGGCGCGCCGCGGCGCACCCGCGGCCCCCGGACGCCGTTCGCGCCCCCGGCCGCTGGGCCGGGGCCCCCGAGAGGAGGGCAGATGGAGCCCAACGCACTGCTCGACGCACTGCTGGACGAGGCAGGGATCTCCCACGCCGGTCTGGCCGCCCATGTCAACGCGGCGGGCCGGAACCGGGGACTGTCGCTCCGCTACGAACACACCGCCGTGGCACGGTGGTTGAAGGGACAGCGGCCGCGCGGCCAGGTGCCCGACCTGATCTGCGAGGTGCTCGGCGAGCGGCTGCACCGCGCGCTGACCCTCGACGACATCGGGCTCGGCACCCCCGGCGGTCCGCGCGCCCCCAGCACCCCGCTCTCCGGATTCGTGGAACGGGCCACCGCCCTGTGGCGCTCCGACGAACAGCAGCGGCCGCACGTCGTCAGCGCGCCGGCCGTCACGGGCACCCCGGCCGTCATCCCGGTCTGGGAGTGGGAGAACCCGCCCGAGGACTCGGACGTCTCCCGGCACGGCCTCACCCGCGTCACCATGGCCGATATCGAGATGCTGCGGGCGGCCCGCGCGCATTACGAACAGATGTACCGCAAGACCGGCGGCGTCGCGACGCGGGCGCGCGTCGTGGGCTTCCTCAACTTCGAGACGGCGCCGCTGCTGCGGGGCAGCTACACCGACGCCACCGGCCGCCAACTGCACCGGGCGACCGGCGGGCTGGTCGCCGTCGCCGGCATCTGCGCGTACGACTCCGACGCGCACGGACTCGCGCAGCGCTACTTCCACCAGGCGCTGCGGCTCGCCAAGGCCAGCGGGGACCGCGGGCTCGGCGCGTACGTCGTCGCCCTGCTCGTCAATCAGGCTCTGTTCCTGCGTGAGTACCGGCAAGGGGTGGCCTTCGCGGAGTCGGCGCTGCGGGCCGTCGGGGCGCACATCACCCCGGCGCTCGCCGCCGACCTGTACGCGATGCAGGCCAAGGCGTACGCCCGGCTCGGCGACGGAGCCGGGGCGCTCGCCTGCATCCGGCGCGCCGAGGCCGCGGCCGAGCGGATCCGCCCCGGCCAGGAGCCCGTCGAGACCGGGTACGTACAGCCCGGCCTGGTCAATGTGCAGGTCGCCGAGGCGCTTTTGAGCCTCGGCGACCTCGAACCCGCCCGGGTCCACGCGGACCAGGCGGTCGACTCCCCGGCCCACGACCGGGGCCGTGTGCACCGGCTCGCCATGCTCACGCACATCGAACTGCGTCAAGGAGACGCGGACAAGGCGGTGGCCACCGCCAGGGAGATGACCGAGCAGGCACGCGGAATGGAATCACAACGGCTGAGGGACCGGCTGAGGGCGGTGCGCGAGCACCTGATCGAGAGCGGGTGCGCGGCGACGACCGAGGCCGCCGAAATGATCGACGGGGCGCTGCGCGTACCCCTGTGAGGGCCATGCCGGGCAGGTGGCCACCTGAACGGAAGGTGGCACACACGTGCGTTGGAAGAATCTCAGGGAGCAGACCGTGTACGAGAACCGGTGGTTCCGGGTCAACCTCGCAGACGTCGAACTCCCCGACGGCGCTCACCTCGACCACTATCTGATCCGGCTGCGGCCCGTCGCGGCCGCCACGGTCGTCAACGAGGCCAACGAAGTCCTCTTGCTGTGGCGGCACCGCTTCATCACCGACAACTGGGGCTGGGAGCTGGCCGCCGGGGTCGTCGAGGACGGCGAGGGCATCGAATCCGCGGCAGCGCGCGAAATGGAGGAGGAGACCGGGTGGCGACCGGGCGCGCTGCGGCACCTCATGACGGTAGAGCCGTCCAACGGCCTCACCGACGCCCGGCACCACATCTACTGGGCTCCGGAGGCCGTCTACACCGGGGAGCCCGAGGACGGCTTCGAATCGGACCGGCGCGAGTGGGTGCCGTTGAAACTGGTACCCGACCTGATCGCGCGTGGTGAGGTCCCGGCCGCCAATATGGCGGCCGCTCTTCTGCTGCTGCACCATATGCGGCTCGGCTGAAAGGCATTCGGCGCGCCGGAGCGAACCGGCGTGCACCGCGCCCCACCCCCGTGCGGCGCACCCCGCGCTCATCGGCCGAGCGCTTGCCACAAGGCGATCGCCAGGGCGGCCAGGCCGGTGAGCGCGGCCAGCGACGGCAGCGGCCAGCGGCCGTGCTCCAACGCCCTGATGTGCACGTTCGCTGTGCTCAGATCCTGCTCGCTCTGATCGCCGCGCAGGGCGAGGAGAGCCAGTTGGCCGTCGATGCGGGCGATGCCCACCTCTAGGTCCCGACGGATTTCCGCGAGCTCCGCCGACACTACGGCCTGCTCGGGATCGGTGGTCACGGTCCGTACCCCTTCCGGGAGATCATCCGAGGAATGGCCGGCGGACGTGGGTGTGCCGGCGAACCGAGTCAACCGCGCGGCCAGGCGGGGCGGGAGCGTGTGCGGGGTGCAGTCGCGGGTCAGCGGCGCGCGCCCCGTGTGAACAAGGGGCGCGCGCCGCTGAAACCAGCCGGGATCCGGCCGCCGGACACGGCCGCTCGACGCGGCTGCCCAGTACGGCCGTCCGCTACGGTCAGTACGGGTAGAAGCCCGACCCCGTCTTGCGGCCGAGCCGGCCCGCGTCCACCATCCGCTGGAGCAGCGGGGGAGCGGCGTACAGCGGCTCCTTGAACTCCTGGTACATCGAGTCCGCGACCGAGGCGACCGTGTCCAGGCCGATCAGGTCGGACAGCCGCAGCGGTCCCATGGGGTGCGCGCACCCCAGCTCCATGCCGTTGTCGATGTCCTCACGGCTGGCGATGCCCGACTCGAACATCCGGATCGCGGAGAGCAGGTAGGGGATGAGCAGGGCGTTCACGACGAAGCCGGAACGGTCCTGCGCCCGGATCGCGTGCTTGCCCAGCACGTCCCCCACGAGCGCCTCGGCCCGCTGGATGGTCTCCTCGCCGGTGGTCAGCGCGGGGATCAGCTCGACGAGCTTCTGCACCGGGGCCGGGTTGAAGAAGTGGATGCCGATGACCTGGTCCGGCCGGGAGGTCGCGACGGCCAGCTTCACCAGCGGGATCGAGGAGGTGTTGGAGGCGAGGATGGCGTCCGGGCGCGTGACCACCTGGTCGAGGACCTGGAAGATCTCCGTCTTGACCTGCTCGTTCTCGACGACGGCCTCGATGACCAGATCCCGGTCGGCGAACTCGCCCAGATCCGTCGTGAAGCTCAGCCGATCCAGCGTCGCGTCCCGCTCCGCCACGGTCATCTTGCCGCGCTCGGCGGCCTTGGCGAGGGAGTTGACCAGCCGGGTGCGGCCCAGCTCCAGGGCCTCGCCGGTGGTCTCCGCGACCATGACCTCCAGCCCCGACCGGGCGCATACCTCCGCGATGCCGGCGCCCATCTGGCCGCAGCCCACCACTCCGACGCGTGCAATATCGGCCATCGTGTCCGTCACCTCGTGCCCTTCGCTGATCCTCATCGACCGGCCGGCCGCCGGGGTGCCGACGGACGCCTCCGCGCAGACGTTACCCCGCGCCCAGCGGTGCCGACGGGCCCGGGGCGGGCATGCTGATACCGGACGGTGTGACCCGGTCGGCAGTCAGGGGGCGCCAGATGGGACGTATCACGCGAAGGGGATTCACGGCGGCCGCGGCGGGCTCGGCGGCCCTGCTGCTCGGCGCCGGGGACGCGGTGGCGAAGGGCGGCGCCGAGGCGCGCGGGGCGCGGCAGTTCCGCGGCATGTGGCTCGCCACCGTCGCCAACCTCGACTGGCCCTCCCGGCCCGGCCTCGGCGTCGCGCAGCAGCGCGCCGAGTTGCTCGCCCTCCTCGACACGGCCGTCCGGCGGCGGCTCAACGCCGTGGTCCTCCAGGTGCGGCCCACCGCGGACGCCTTCTGGCCCTCCCCGTACGAACCGTGGTCGCAGTACCTCACGGGCACCCAGGGCCGGGACCCCGGCTGGGACCCGCTGGGCTTCGCCGTCCGCGAGGCGCACGCCCGCGAGCTGGAGCTGCACGCCTGGTTCAACCCGTACCGCGTCGCCAACCACACCGACCCGGCCAAGCTCGCGGCGAGCCACCCCGTGCGGCTGCACCCGGACTGGGCGGTGCCCTACGGCGGCAAGCTCTACTACAACCCCGGCCTGCCCGAGGTCCGGCGCTTCGTCGAGGACGCGATGCTGGACGCCGTGGACCGCTACGACGTCGACGGCGTCCACTTCGACGACTACTTCTACCCCTATCCCGTCGCCGGCCAGGTCTTCGACGACGACGCCGCGTACGCGCGGCACGGCGCGGACTTCCCCGACCGGGGCGCGTGGCGGCGGGACAACATCGACCGCCTGGTGCGCGAGACGGGGCAGCGGATCAGGCGGAGCGGCAGCCGCGCGCGGCTGGGCATCAGCCCCTTCGCGGTATGGCGCAACCGCGCCACCGACCCGCTCGGCTCGGACACCCGCGCCGGCGTGCAGACCTACGACGACCTGTGCGCCGACACCCGCAAGTGGGTCCTGGAGGGCTGGATCGACTACATCGTCCCGCAGGTCTACTGGCACATCGGCTTCGCCGTCGCCGACTACGCCAAGCTCGTGCCCTGGTGGGCCGCGACCGTACGCGGCACCGGCGTGCACCTCTACATCGGCGAGGCGCTCTACAAGGCGGGCGATCCGGCGCAGCCCGCCCCCTGGCAGGACCCGGCGGAGCTCTCCCGCCACCTCACCTTCGACCGGCGGTATCCGGAGGTGCGCGGCAATGTCTTCTTCACCGCGCGGGACGTGGTCGCCGACCGGATCGGGGCGATGGCCCGAGTGGTCGCCGACCACTATCCGCACCGGGTGCGGCCGCCCCGCTGAACCGGGGCGGCGCGGCCCCGGCCCAGGCCCTGTCGTCAAAATCCCGCCTGCTCCGCGACGCCTGGCACGCACTCTCGCCGCGTTGTCGGGTTCATCCCGGTACGTCCAGTACAGGGATGACCCTCCGCCTTGCGAGAGCACGCACCAGACGCCGCGGAGCCCGCCCTCCGGGCGAACGACGGGATTTCGACGACAGGGCCTACGGCTGCGGCTCGTTCGTGTGCCGGACGACCGAGTCCGGGCCCGGCGACATGATCGCCTCGTGCCCGTCCTCGGCGCGGACCCGGTAGGGCGGGGCGCCTTCCGGGCCCAGCACCTCGATGATCTCCACGACCCGGTCGTGCTGGCCCACGATCCTGCCGTGCACCACCAGCCGGTCTCCCACACTCGCACGCATCGGCGGCGACCTTCCGTCCGAAGGGATGCGGTCAGTGGCGGCAATTGTACGGGGCGTAGGCGTATTCGGTAGGAGAACGCCGGGGCCTATCGGCTCTTCGGGCCGTTGTGCCAGGACAGCGCCGGTCAGCCCGCCGCGGAGGGGCGCCGAGCCGCCGCGACCGGGCCGGTCGCGGCGGCTCGGCGCGCCGCGAGACGCCGGTTCCGCCCGGCGCCTCGGGTGCCGCGTCACGCCCGCTCCGGACGATTGTTCGCGCGCTGCGTCACCACGATGCACACCAGCACCCCGACGGCGGCGATCGGCGCCGCCGGGGTCAGGTGCTCGCCGAGCAGCAGCACGGACGCCACGAGCGTCAGGAGCGGCTGGGCGAGCTGGAGCTGGCTGGCCTTGGCGACGCCGATGGCGGCCATGCCCCGGTACCAGACCGTGAGCCCGAAGCAGTGCGAGCCCACCGCCAGCCACACCACCCCGGCCACCACGTGCCCCGTCAGACGCGCCGGTTCGAAGGACAGCGCGACGGCGGAGCACGCCAGGCCCACCGGCAGGCACGGGACCAGGGCCCAGCCGATGACCTGCCACCCCGGCATCTCCCGCGCCAGCCGGCCGCCCTCCGCGTAGCCCGCCGCGCAGATCAGCAGGGCCGCGAAGAGATAGAGGTCCGCCGTCGAGAGGGCCCCGCCGCTCTGCTGGAGGGCGAACGCGATGACGACGGCCGCCCCGGCCAGCGCCGCGCCCCAGTACGTACGCGAGTGCCGCGTCCCCGTGCGCAGCGCCGAGTACGCGGCCGTGGTCACCGGCAGCAGGCCCACCACCACGGCGGCGTGCGACGACGTGGACGTCTCCAGGGCCAGCGTGGTCAGTATCGGGTAGCCGACGACCACCCCGGCGGCGACGACGAGGAGCCCGCCCCAGTGCCGGCGGGCGGGCGGCGGCACGCGCCGCGCGGCCAGGGCGACGATCGCGATGAGGGAGGTCAGCGCGGTCCGGGCGCCGACCGTGGACCACGGGCCGAGCCCTTCGAGGGCCCAGGCGGTGGCGGGAAAGGTGAGGGAGAAGGCGGCGACCCCGAGGGCGGCGAGCACGGTGCCGCCGCTCACTGCTATCGCAATTGGACGAGTAGCGCTATCTTGTACTGTCATGCACGAGCGTAACAGCGTCGCTGAACTGGCCCAAGTCCTCCGCGATGAACTCAACCGCTATCGCGAAGGTGAGAAGCTGCCGTCCAGTCGGGCGCTGGTCGAGCGGTTCCACGTCAGCCCCGTGACCGTCACCCGCGCGCTCGCCGCCCTCGCCGCCGAAGGGCTCGTCGTCACCCGGCCCGGCGCCGGCGCCTACCGGGCCGCCCGGCCGCACAGCGGCGGGCGGCGCGCCGGCGACACCTCCTGGCAGGAGGTGGCCCTCAGCGCCGAGACCGGCGGCGAGTACATACCGCGCTCCATCGGCGCCTCCGGGGTGCTGGCCACGCTCGCCGTGCCGCCGCCCGGCGCCATCGAGCTCAACGGCGGCTACCTCCACTCCGACCTCCAGCCCGAGCGCGCCATGTCCGCGGCCCTCGCGCGGGCCGGCCGCCGCCCCGGCGCGTGGGACCGGCCGCCGGTCGACGGCGTCGGCGAGCTGCGGGCCTGGTTCGCCCGCGAGATCGGCGGCCCGGCGGGCGCCGTCGCCGCCGGCGACGTGCTCGTCACCGCCGGCGGCCAGAGCGCCCTGACCGTGGCCCTGCGCGCCCTCGCACCGCCCGGCGCGCCCGTGCTCGTGGAGTCCCCGACCTACCCCGGCGTGCTCGCCGCCGCCCGCGCCTGCGGCCAACGGCCGGTGCCCGTACCGGTCGACGCCCAGGGCGTACGGACCGACCTGCTCGCCGCCGCGTTCCGGGCGAGCGGCGCCCGCGTCTTCGTCTGCCAGCCGCTGTTCCAGAACCCGACCGGCACCATGCTCGGCGCGGAGCGGCGGCGCGAGGTCGTCCAGGCCGCCCGCGCGGCCGGGGCGTTCGTCGTCGAGGACGACTTCGCGCGCCGCCTCGTCCACGAGGGGGCGCCGCCGCTGCCGCCCACGCTCTGCGCGGACGACCCCGACGGCATCGTCGTCCACGTCGCCTCGCTGACCAAGGTCACCTCGCCCAGCATGCGGGTGGGCGCCCTCGTCGCCCGCGGCCCGGCCCTGGAGCGGCTGCGCGACACCCAGGTCGTGGACAGCTTCTTCGTCCCGCGCCCCTTGCAGGAAGCCGTCCTCGAACTCGTCGGCTCGCCCGCCTGGCCGCGCCATCTGCGCACCGTCGCCGCCCAGTTGCGGGCCCGGCGCGAGGCGCTGCTCACCGCGGTGCGCCAGGAGCTGCCGGAGGTGACGGTCGATCATGTCCCTTCAGGCGGCTGCTTCTTGTGGCTGCGGCTGCCCGACGGCACGGACGAGAACGCGCTGCTGGCCGCCGCGCTCCGGGCGGGCGTCGCGACGGCCCCCGGCCGCCCGTACTTCGCCGCCGAGGCGACCGGCGCGTATCTCCGGCTGAGCTTCGCCGCGGCGGCCGGCCCCGCCGAACTGGCGGAGGGCGCGGCCCGGCTCCGTACGGCCTGCGCGGAAGTCCTGGCATGAGCCTGCGGAACGGGCCGGGGGAGCGCTCGGATCAGGGCGCCGGGACGGGGGACGGGTGGTGGCGGCAGCGGTGGGGCGGGCATCCGAGGTGGGTGCGGTGGACGCTCGTCGTCTACGCGCTCGGCTTCGCCGAAGGGGCCTGCGCGCACCTCGCCGACATCGTGCGCGGCGGCGTCCACGTCTACGCCTCCTTCGGGCCGGCGCCGCTGCAGCTCTACTTCCTGAGCCTGGTCGTCCTCGACCCGCTGGCCGTGGCGGGGGCGTTGCTCGTACGGACCTGGGGGCCGCCGCTGGCGGCGGCGGTGATGGCGACGGACGTCGCGGGCAACTGGGTCATCAACTGGCGCTGGCTGCGCGAAGACCCCGCGTGGCTGCTGCGCCCGGTCGGGCTGCTGCCGATCACCCTGTTCGGGATCTTCGTCGTCGCGACGGCCGCCCCTGTCCGGAAGGCGATCGGCCGGGACCGGCGGCGGGGGCCGGCCGCGTTCCTCAGGCGGCCGGGAACCTCGTGATGACCGAGAACTCCGTGCCGAAGGGGTCGGTGACCGTCGCGATCCGGCCGTACGGATTGTCCTGCGGCTCCTCGGACGCGCCGCCCGCCGCCCGGGCCCGCCGCACCGTCTCATCGGTGTCCGCGACCTCGAAGACGGTCGCCCAGGCGGAGGCGGCGGAGGCGGATCCCGGGGCTTCGGGGAGGCCGAAGATGCCGCCGATCTCATGGCCGTCCGGGCGGCGCAGGAAGGTGAAGTCCAGGTCCGGAAGGTCCTCGTTGGCGTCGAGCGTGAAGTCGAACACCGAGGTGTAGAAGGCGCGGGCGGTCTCGGGGTCCGGGGTGACCAGGTCGTTGCGGACGAGCGCGCCGGGCTCGTTGACGATCTGGCAGCCGAGGTGCGCGCGGCCCTGCCAGAGGCCGAACCGGGCGCCGGTCGGATCCACGGCCATGGCCGCGCGCCCCTGCTTCGCGATGTTCGTCGGCTCCTCGACGAGGGCGCCGCCCGCGGCGGTGACGCGCTCCGCCGTGCCGTCGCAGTCCGCGGTGGCGAAGTACACGTCCCAGGCGCGGCGGACGGCGCCGGGCACGGGCGCCGACAGGATTCCGGCGACCGGGCGGCCGTGCAGCAGGCAGGTGGTGTAGTGCCCGGTCTCCGGCGTTCCGGCCGTGTACTCCCAGCCGAACAGCGCGGCGTAGAAGTCCAGGGCGCGTCGCAGATCGGGGACGTTCAGATCGATCCAAGTCGGGGTGCCGTCGGGCTGGTTGGCGGTGACGTGACTCATTGCCGGTCTCCTCCGGTCGCGTGGACGAGAACGACAGTAGAGGTGAAACAGGACAGCTTCTGTCCTCGATGGGCGGCGTCGCCCGGTCGGCGAGGGCGGGCGCGGCGAACGCCCCGCGCTCGTTCACAAGCCGAGCGCGGGGCGTCCGTTACGGCGTCACCAGGTGCGGATGTTTCCTATTCACCGCATGATTCACGTGGTTCATGAAATGCGTATGGTCATCCGGCGGTGCGAGCCGGTGTCAGCCCAGGAAATTCTGCTTGAGATGTGCGTAGAGATCGGCCGAGGAGCCTTCCAACAGCTCGTCCGCGACCTCCACTTCGGCCAGTTGCTGTCCGGCTCCCGCGACGAGCCCCACCTGCTCCGGTGCGGCCTCGCCCTCGCTCGCGCTCGGCTGCTGCGCGGTGCCCAGCACATTGCCCGCTTCGTCGAGCAGTACCTGAATCTTCGCCATGGTCACACGCCCCCGCCACGCCAGTTGAACGAGACGGTCAGGGGGCCGGCGTTGCGGACCCTGGCCCGGTAGGAGAGGTGGGCTCCCACCAGCACCTCGCCGATCTCAATGGTGTACAGCAACCCGTTGGGGTTCAGCGGGTGCGCCTGGATCAATTGCGGGCCGACATCGCCGTTGCCGCCCCAGTCGAAAGTCCATTCCTGGGTGGCACCTGGTGCGATGGTGCCACCTCCGGCAGTCCATGCCATGTGATTCTCCTCCTGCGTCGGTCTGTTGACCGGAAATCCCGTCCGCGACGCGGATCGGGACGCAAGCCTCACCGGCCGATTCAGGACAGGCAAGAGGAATGCGGAATTCACCGGATTTATCACCAGGAAGTCACGCAGTTCGCGCGGTCCGTATGGAGGGTTTCTCCTATCCGGATACGCCTAATAAAGGCGCGCCCGCTGTCACCGCGGGCGCAGAGGACAGGCGGCCCGTCAGTTCTCCAGGGTGGCCGGATCGAGCAGGCGCAGCCGCTCGGGGTCGGCGAGGATATCGATTTCCACGACCTTCCCCCGCGCGACCGTGAAGCCCAGGACCGCCACCGCCCGCCCGTCCAGCACCGAGACGATCCCCGCGGCGCCGTTGACGAGCACCGGCAGCGGATCGAGGGCGGAGGCCCGCCGGAACAGGAGGGCCCGCCCCGCCACCGACCGCGCGCCCCGGACCTCCCCCGAGCCGCCCGCCGTACCGCCGGTGCCGGCGCCGGCGTCCGCGCGCAGCACGACATCAGGGTCGAGCACCGCCACCAGCGCGTCGAAGTCGCCGTCCCGGGCGGCGGCGAGGAACGCGTCGACGACCTCCCGCTGACGGGCGAGATCGGCGTCGGGGGCCGTTTCCGTGCCCCGCACCCGGCGGCGCGCCCGGCTGGCGAGCTGCCGCGCCGCGGCCGGGGTGCGCCCGACCATCGGCGCGATCTCGTCGAAGGGCACGGCGAACATGTCGTGCAGGACGAAGGCCAGCCGTTCGGCGGGGCCCAGCGTTTCGAGGACGACCAGCAGCGCGAGCCCGACGGAGTCGGCCAGCAGCGCCTGGTGCTCGGGATCGGGCCCGTCAGGGCCGCTCACCACCGGGTCGGGCACCCGTACGTCCAGCGGCCGCTCGCCCCGCGAGGCGCGCGTACGCAGCATGTCCAGGCACACCCGGCCGACGACGGTCGTCAGCCACCCGCCGAGGTTCGCCACGTCGCCGGTGTCGGAGCGGTGCAGCCGCAGCCAGGTCTCCTGCACGGCGTCGTCCGCCTCGGCCAGCGAGCCGAGCATCCGGTACGCCACCGCCCGCAGCCGGCCGCGGTGCGTCTCGAAGAGGTCCGCAAGAAAGCGGTCGGCCAGAAAGCGGTCCTCAAGAACGTGGTCGGTCAGAAGGCGGTCCGTCGGCGAGCGGTCCCCCGGCAAGCGGTCTGCCGACCAGCGGTCCCCCGGCAAGCGGTCCGTCGGAAAGTCGTTCTCGTGCATCAGTCACATTCTCCTGTCGCGATCCGTCAGCACTGTGACGGTCACACCCCGGTGGATGTGACGAGCGAGATCAGGCACGAGCAGAGGAGAACGACGATGCAGGCACGTATGAAGAACCCCGCGACGGTCATCCCCGAGGCGCTGCCCGCCGTGCTCGACGTGGCCAAGGCCGCGAAGCAGGGCGGTGTCCCGGAGGCGACGCTGGAACTGGTGCACCTGCGCGTGAGCCAGATCAACGGCTGCAGCTACTGCGTGGACGGCGGCGCCCGTAACGCCAAGAAGGGCGGCATGAGCGACGAACGGCTCTTCGCGCTGGCGGCCTGGCACGAGGCGCCCTACTACTCCGATGCCGAACGCGCCGCCCTGGCGCTCGCCGAGGCCGCCACCCGGCTCAGCGACCGTACGGACCCGGTGCCCGACGAGGTCTGGGACGAGGCCGCGCGCCACCACGACGAGAAGCAGCTGGCGGGCCTGGTCCTGTGGATCGGCCTGACCAACCTCTTCAACCGGATCAACGCCGCCACCAGGCAGCCCGCGGGCGCGGGCTGGTAACCGCGCGCCCGGGCCCCGCCGGGACCGGACCGGGCCGTGCGGGGGGCGGCCCGGCCCGGCTCGGTCCGGCCTGGTGCGTTCGAGGGCCGGCGGCCGGTCAGGCGACGGAGGTGAAGACGAGCGACGCGTTGTGCCCGCCGAAGCCGAAGGAGTTGGCGAGCGCCGCGGCCACCGGGCCCCGGCGCGGCTCCCCGGCCACGATGTCGAGCCGCACGTCCGGGTCCACGGCGTCGAGGTTCCGCGTCGCCGGGATGACCCCGTCGCGGACCGCGAGGATCGCGGCCAGCGCGCCGAGCGCTCCGGCGGCTCCGAAGAGATGCCCGGTCATCGACTTGACCGCGGTGACGGCCGGGTGGACGCCGACGGCCTCGGCGATCGAACCGGCCTCGACCAGATCGCCCTTGGGCGTCGACGTCGCGTGCGCCTGTACGTGGCCGATGTCGAGCGGCGACAGCCCGGCCTGGGCCACGGCCCGGCGCATGGCGCGGACCTGCCCCTCCGGGTGCGCGGCCGTGATGTGGTGGGCGTCCGAGGTGACGCCCGCCCCGGCGAGCGCGGCGTGCGGCCGGGCCCCGCGCGCGGCGGCGAACCCGGCGCGTTCCAGGACGACCACGGTGCCGCCCTCGCCGATCACGAACCCGTCGCGGTCGGCGTCGAACGGCCGGGACGCCCGCTCGGGTTCGTCGTTGCGCGTCGAGTGGGCCTTGGCCTGGGCGAACCCGGCCAGCGGCAGCGGATGGACGCACGCCTCGGCGCCGCCCGCCACGACGACGTCGGCGCGGCCCAGCCGGATCAGGTCCAGGCCCATGGAGATCGCCTCGGCCCCGGACGCGCAGGCGCTGACCGGGGTGTGCGCGCCGCCGCGCGCCCCGAGGTCGATGCTGACCCAGGCGGCGGGCCCGTTCGCCATCAGCATCGGGACGGTGTGCGGGGACACCCGCCGCACACCGCGGGTTTCGAGGATGTCGTCCTGGCCGAGCATGGTGAGGGCGCCGCCGGTGCCCGTGCCGATCACGACGGCCAGCCGCTCCGGGTCGACGCCGGGCGCGCCCGCGTCGGCCCACGCCTCGCGGGCGGCGACGAGCGCGATCTGCTCGCACCGGTCCATGCGGCGGGCCTGCACCCGGTCCAGGACCTCGCCCGGCTCGGCCTTCAGCCGGCCCGCGATCCGTACGGGCAGCTCGGCCGCCCACTCCTCCTCGATCGCGCGGATGCCGGAGTTCCCGGCGAGCATCGCGGCCCAGGTCGACGCGGCGTCCCCGCCGAGCGGTGTGGTCGCTCCGAGCCCGGTGACCACCACGCCGTCGGCGTCGCCCGCGTCCGTGACGCTGCTCGCGCCGGTGCTCGATGTCGTACGCACTGTATAACCCCCTTTGTAGTGGCATCACAACTCCTCGCGTGTGCTGCGGTGCGAGGAGATCGCTTCACCGGCCACTTTGTCAGGGGGATTCCGGTTGTCCGGATGCTGTGATCCACGGAGTCCGGAGCTGATGATTTGTGAGAACCCGACATCTGGAGGGTCCGGTGTCCGGGTTCACCCGGCGGTGGTCCGCACCCGTACGTGCATCCGCTCGCCCTGCGCCCCGAACAGCACGAGGAACTCGGTGGGCTGCTCCGCCGCGTTGCCGAAGCCGTGCGGGGTGCGGGTGTCGAACTCGGCCGCCTCGCCCGCGGAGAGCAGCAGGTCGTGCTCGCCCAGGGCGAGCCGCAGCCGGCCGGAGAGGACGTACAGCCACTCGTAGCCCTCGTGCGCGGACTGCTCGGGCCGTTCGTCGCGGCGGCCGGCGTCGGCGACGGGGAGGATCTGCTTGTAGGCGTGCAGCCCGCCGAGGTGCCGGGTCAGGGGGACCCACGTCTTGCCGTGCCGGGTGACGGGGCGCGGGTGGACGCGCGGATCGCCGGTCTGCGGCGCCCCGACGAGTTCGTCGAGCGGGACGCCGTACGCCTTGGCCAGCGGCAGCAGCAGCTTCAGGGTCGGCTCGCGGCGGCCGGACTCCAGCCGCGAGAGCGTGCTCAGGGAGATGCCGGTCCGCTCGCCGAGTTGGGCCAGGGTGATGCCGCGCGACTTCCGCAGCACCCGCAGCCGGGGCCCGACGGCGGCCAGCACCTCCGAGAAATCGTCGAGATCGTCGTCGCTCATAGGGACATTTGCCGCACCGGCAAAGGCCTCTGTCAAACTCCGACCGCTCTGCCTGCTTCGAGCGTCGATGGGTTCGTCTGACCGGCCTGACCGTCCCGATCGTTCTGACCGGCCTGATCAGGACGCGGCGGCCGCCCGGCGGCGGACGGTCCGCTCCAGGATTCCGAGCGTGGCCTTGAGGGCGGACTCGGGGACCACGGGGAAGGTGACGCGCGCCCGCCACTCCTCGCTGGTGCGGGACCAGTCGCAGTACGACGTGACGAGGGTGCCGCCCTCGGCCGGCTCCAGTCGGTAGCCGTAGATGTGGCGGACGTGCGGCCGGACCTTGCCCTCGACGGTCCAGGCGATCTCCTCGTTCGGGGTGAGGTCGGTGATGACGACCTCGACGTCGTACTTGCCCAGGGCGACGTCCCCGATCGCCTGCCGGTCCATGTGGACCAGGAACCGGTCGCCGGGCCGCTCGACCGGCTGCCCCTCGGCGTCGATGAGCATGCCCGACGCGTCGATGTCCACGTGGCCCCGCGGGTCCGCCAGGACCGCGAAGACGGCTTCGGCGGAGGCGGGGATGAGGCGGGAGACCTCGATCCGCTCGGCCTCGCGGCCCGCGGCCTCACCGCTCGCCCGGCCGCCGCCCGCGTCGCCTTCGGTCGCCCGGCCCTCGCCCTCGGCCGGGGTCTCCGCCGTGGTGGTCAGGACCGCGCGGCCGAGGATGTGGCCGGCCATGGTGAAGCCGAGGACGGCCGGGGTGGCGTCGGCGGGTACGCCGATCTTCTCGGTGTCGAGGGCGTGGACCACGGTGACGTAGCGGTGCGGGCCGTGCCCGGCCGGCGGGGCGGCGCCGAGGAAACGGGCCGCGCGGGCGTCGTTGGGCAGTTGGAAGGCGCCTTCCGGCAGGCCCGAACCGGTGTCGTCGCCCGCTCCCTCGGGCAGTTCGGTGACGGTGGCGGGGATGTCGGCGACCGCCCAGTGCCAGAACCCGGAGCCGGTGGGCGCGTCGGGGTCGTACACGGTGACGGCGTAGCTCTTGGTGCCTTCCGGGGCGCCGCTCCACGACAGCTGCGGGGAGACGTCCTTGCCGCCGGGCACCCCGGACAGGCCGGAGAGCTGCTCGGTCGGCCAGGCGGCGCCGTCGGCGACGGTGCTGCTGGTGACGGTGAAGGAGGCCGCCTCGGGGAGGCGGGCGAAGGGGTCGTTGGCGCGCATGGCGATGTTCCTTTCAGGCCGGGCCGGGCCGGGCCAGGCCGTGCTGGGGCGGGGGAGAGGCGTCGCTTGAGTCACTGGGCCGCCTGCCGCCCGCCGATAGATCGACCATAACAGCAATAATCGATTATTAATCAAACCGTCTATGGTGGAGTCATGACTCAGACGGCGCGCGGCAGCTCGGCCGCGTCGGGGAAGAAGATGCTCTCCGAGCAGGTGTACGCGCGGCTGCGCGACGCGATCATGCGGGGGGAGTACGCGCCCGGCGACGCCCTCAAGCCGCAGGACCTCGCCAGGGAGCAGGGCGTGAGCCTGGCCGTGGTGCGCGAGGCGCTCGTACGGGTGGCCGGCGAGGGCCTGGCCGACCGGCTGCCCAACCGCGGCTTCGCGGTCCCGGACTGCTCCGACCGCCGCTGGCAGGAGATCGCGGAGGCGCGCCGGACCATCGAACCGGTCGTGCTGCGCATGTCCGTCGAGCGCGGCGACATCGACTGGGAGGCCCGCGTGCGCGCCGCGCACCACCGGCTGACCCGCACCCCGGTGTACGTGCCGGAGGAGGGGGAGTACTACAGCGGCGCGTGGTCCGAGGCGCACCGGGACTTCCACCGCGCGCTGCTGGAGGGGTGCGGCAACCCCGTACTGCTGGAGACCTTCGACCGGATGTGGACCGCGAGCGAACTGACGCGCCGCTGGTCGACGTGGCGCGCCCCCGACCGGGACGGCGCCGAGGAGCACCGCCGGCTGGAGGAGGCGGCGCTGGCCCGCGACGCCGACGCGGCGGCCGAGGTGCTGGCCCGGCACCTCACCCTGACCGCGGCCGTGCTGGCGGGCGACCGGTGCCGCGGGGTGGCGGAGGGGGCCTGACCGGTCGCCGGCGCGTCAGCCCTGGGCGGTGGGGCGGACCACGATGTCGCCCACGTCGACGCCGTCCGGCTGCTCGATGGCGAAGGCGATGGCGCGGGCCACCGCGTCCGGCGACAGGGCGATCTCCATCAGCTTGTCGGTCTGGGCCCGCATCGCCGGGTCGATGCGCGACGTGAAGTCGGTACGGACGGCGCCGGGCGACACGACGGTGACGCGCAGGCTGTCGCCGGCCTCCTGGCGCAGGCCCTCGGAGATGGTGCGCACGGCGTTCTTCGTCCCGGCGTACACCGACTGGAGCGGCACGATGCGCAGCCCGGCGGTGGACACGGTGTTGACGAAGTGTCCGAATCCCTGTTCCCGGAAGACGGGGAGGGCCGCGGCGATCCCGTACAGGACGCCCTTGAGGTTGACGTCGATCATCTCCTCCCAGTCCTCGACGCGCAGCTCGTCCAGCGGGGAGATCAGGCCGACCCCGGCGTTGCTGACGAGGGTGTCGAGCTTGCCGTACCGGTCCCGTGCCAGCCGGACGAGGCCGGCGAGGTCCTGCTGCCTTCTGACGTCCGTGCGGACCCAGGCCGCGTCGCCGCCGGCCTCCTTGATGCGGGCGGCCAGCTCCTTCAGCCGCTCCGTGCGGCGCGCGCCCAGGACGACCTTCGCGCCGCGCTCGGCGAGGAGCAGTGCGGTCGCCTCGCCGATGCCGCTGCCGGCGCCGGTGATCGCGATGACTTTGCCTTCGATTCCAGACATGATCGACAGCCCTTTCGGAAGGTCGGGAGGTAGGAGGGGGCGGGGCGGGCGAGAGGTGTGGACCCTCGCTTAAAGTGGAGGCACCGCCACTTAGTGCAGAGTAAGTGGAGGTGCCTCCACTTGGCAAACGGGGAGACGGAGAGGGAGAGTCGCTGATGGCCCGAGACGCAGGACGCCCGCTGAGGGCCGACGCGCAGCGCAACCGGGAGAAGATCCTGGCCGCCGCGGTGCGCGTCTTCACCGAGGAGGGACTCGACGCGCACTTCGAGCGCATCGCCAAGGAAGCGGGCGTGGGCACCGGCACCCTCTACCGCAACTTCCCGAACCGCGAGGCCCTGGTCGAGGCCGCCTACCGCAACGAAGTGGCCCGGCTGTGCGACGCCGTGCCCGGCCTCCTCGCGGAGCTGCCGCCGCGCGAGGCGCTGCACGCGTGGACGTACCGCTTCATCGACTACGCCACCGCCAAGCTCGGCATGGCCGACGCGCTGCGGGCCGTCGTCGCCACGGGAGCCAACCCCTACAGCGACAGCCACGACATGATCCAGTCGGCCCTGCGGACCCTCGTGGAGGCAGGCGCCGCCGCCGGTACGATCCGCCCCGACATCCGCCCGACCGACCTGTTCGCCGCCCTCGCCGGCATCGCCCTCACCTCGGCCGCCCCCGAACAGCGCGGGCAGGCCGAACGCCTCATCGACATCACGCTGCGGGGCCTGGAACCCGCGCCGCCACCGCGACCCGAGGGGTGAGGGCGGTACGGGCGTACTCCGGCCGGGCGCGGGCGGGGCCGCTCCCGTACGCCCGTACCGGCGCGCGCCGCGCCCCTGGCCCGCGCGGGCGTCAGCCCGGCTTGCGCCCCCAGGCCGAGATCATCGGGGACGTCGCCAGATCCAGGCCGCCCGCCGCGACGTTGGCGAGATGCGTGTCGATCTCCGCCTCCGTCGCCAGGCCCTTGGCCACCAGCTGGTCGCGGACCTGCCGCACCGTGGCCGTCTCCAGCGCCGCGCAGGCCGGGCCCGTGACGGGGAAGTAGGCGTCCGCCCGTACGTCCGTCAGCCCGGCCTCGCGCAGCAGGCGCGGCAGGCGGCGGCCGTAGGAGAGGTCCGCGCCGCGCTCGGCGAGGAGTTCGCGGAAGCGGCGGCGGAGCCTGTTGGCCAGGCGCTGCTCCGGGCCGGACTCGTCGGGGCAGATGAGGGGCTGGAGCGCCGGGTCGGCGTCCTCCAGCAGCAGCCGGCCGCCGGGCCGCAGAGCGCTGATCATCGCGCGCAGCGCGCGGTCCCGGTCGGCGACGTGGACGAGGACCAGGCGGGCGTGGACCAGGTCGAAGGGCCCGGCCGGCGGCGCGTCGGCGGCGACGTCGTGCCGCCGGAGCTCGACCTGCGGCCCGGCCGCGGCCGCCGTCCACGACGTGTCGATGTCCGTCGCGAGTACGTACCCGGCGGCGCCCACGCGCTCGGCGAGCCCGCGCACCACCGACGTCCCGCCGGCGCCCACCTCCCAGCAGCGCTGCCCTTCCGCGAGCCCCAGCTCGTCGATGTGCCGGAAGGTGGAGGCGTCGAAGAGGGCCCCGAGCGCGTCGAACCGCTCGCCCGCTTCGGCCTGCCGGTTGTCCAGGAGGTAGCCGTCCTCGGCGCGTTGTCGCTGCATGCCCCGATCATGCCCCGTCGCGGCCCCGGGCCCCGCGGCCGGTTCGCCGGGGGGCCGCCAGCCGTCGGTGATGATGTCGAAGACTTCCTCCACGGCGGCCCGTTGGTCCTTCCGCCCCTGGGCGAGGACCGGGACCTCCAGGACGAACCGGGCGAGGGCCGTACAGGCGAGGTCGCCGCGCTCCACACGGCCCGAATCCTGGAAGGCGGCGCGGGGGCCGAGGCGCCGGACTTCAGCGACTGAGCCGACCCGGGCGCCGGCCGCCCACGGCGCCCGCCGGCCGCCGCCCACGGCGCCCGGGTCGGCCCGTCAACGGGGCCCGCCGGCTCGTCAACGGGGCGCGCCGAACCAGTCGCGGAGCGCCGACTCCAGGCCGTACGCGTCGCTGTCGGGGCCGGCGGCCCAGCACACGTAGCCGTCCGGCCGGATGAGCATCGGTTCGGTGTGAGCGCCCTGCCCCGCGCAGCGCACTCGGTCCGACCAGGCCGCGGCGATCTCGGAGAACGTGTCGGCCGGGTCGAGCAGGACGCCGTGCCCGGAGCGCAGCAGTTCGTGCACCCGGACCGGGCCGAGGTTCAGGTCGGGCGAGGGGAGGCCGACGAGCGGATGGGACCCGGCGCCCGGCATCGGGTAGCGGACGCCCATCCCGGACAGCGTGTCGTCCAGGAAGTACTGGACGGCCTGAAGGCGTGCCATGGCCGTGAACAGTTCCTTGGCGGCCAGTACGTCCGGGTCGCGGGCGCCCTGCCAGTCCATCAGCAGGCTCTGCGCCTGGACGTTGCGCAGCACGGCGGCCCCGGCCGGGTGGCGTTCCGCGTGGTAGGTGTCGAGCAGCCGGCGCGGCGCCCAGCCGTGCACGGCGGCGGCGAGCTTCCAGCCGAGATTGATCGCGTCCTGGATCCCGGTGTTCATGCCCTGCGCGCCGAGCGGAAGATGGACGTGGGCGGCGTCCCCGGCCAGGAACACCCGGCCGTGCCGGTAACGGGCGGCCTGCCGGGCCGCGTTGGTGATGCGACGCGCGTAGCGCAGTTCGAGCAGGCGCACCCCGGACCCGAAGACGGCGCGCAGACCGTCGCCGATCTCCTCCTCGGTGACCGGGACCTCCCGGGGCAGGGACCGGCCCGGCCCGCCCAGCGCGAGCCGGGACAGCGGCCGGCCCTGCGGATCGGCGCCCAGCGGGAAGATCTGCGCCCAGTGCCCGTCCTCGCTCCAGGAGTGCGTCCCGGCCCGGTCGGCGCCGTCCAGGCGGACGTCGGCGGCGACCACGGTCACCGTGCCCGGCCGACCGGGGAAGTCGGCCCGCAGCAGCGAACGCACCGTGCTGCGGCCGCCGTCGGCGGCGACGAGGTACCGGGAACGGACCGTGGCGCCGTCGGCGAAGGCCGCGGTGACCCCGTCCTCGTCCTGGGCGACGCCGGTCAGTTCGCGGTCCCGTAGGACGTGGACGCCATGGGCGGCGAGGTGCCGCTCCAGGAACCCCTCGATCGTCGCCTGCGGGATGGACCGCCAGGGGAAGCGGTGCCGGTCGCGGGTGAGGGGGAGTGTGATGCCGGCGAAGTGGGCTGTGCCGACCGGGTGGTCACCGGTGGCCAGCAGCGGTTCCAGCAGGCCGCGCTGGTCGAACGCCTCCTGCGTGCGGGACTGCACGCCGCCGGCCTTGGACAGCTCGCTGCGCCGCGGCAGCCTGTCGACCAGCACGGCCGAGGCTCCGGCCACCCGCAGTTCGTTGGCCAGCGTCATACCGGTCGGTCCCGCGCCGACGACGAGAACGTCGGTGTCCATGATGTCTCTCCCGTGGTTGTCCGCGCCGATCAGGGCAGCGGCAACCCTCCCCGCGCCGTGCCCGCCGGGCCAGGAGACGGCTGAGGGACGTCGGTATCCGACACCCGCTACCGTCCGAGTGATGGAAATCGACTTCGACGAGCTGGACCGGCGGCTCGTCCACGCCCTGCAGATCGCTCCCCGGGCCGCCTTCAGCACGATCGCCGGGGTTCTCGGCGTGTCGGATCGCACCATCGCCCGCCGGTACGCCCGGCTGCGCTCGGCCGGAGCGGTGCGGGTGCTCGGCGGGGTCGATCCGGTCGCGCTGGGCGCGGTGCAGTGGTTCCTGCGGGTGCGCTGCGCGCCCGCCGCGGCGGTACCGGTCGCCGAGGCGCTGGCCCGGCGCCCGGACACCTCCTGGGTGAGCCTCACCTCCGGCGGCACCGAGGTCATCTGCGCGGTCCGCGCCGAGAGCGAGGCCGACAGCGAGGCTCTGCTGCTGGCCAGGCTCCCCCGTACGCCCCGCGTGGAGGGGGTGACCGCGCACTCGGTGCTGCACGCCTTCTACGGCGGGCCGGACAGCCTGGTCGCCAAGCTCGGCGTGCTGGACGAGGACGAGGCCGCGCGGCTGCGCCCGCCTCCGGCTCCCCGCCGGCCGGGGCCGGTGCGGCTCGGCGACGGCGACCGGAAGCTGCTCGCCGCGCTCGCCGCCGACGGCAGGACCGAGCTGGAGCGGCTGGCCGCGGTGACCGGCTGGTCCCCGACGACGGTCCGGCGCCGGATGGCGGAGCTGCGCGAGCGCGGGGTGCTGTACCTGGACATCGACATCGACTGGCGGCTGTTCGGCGTCGGCGCCCGCACCCTGCTCTGGCTGTCGGTCCCCCCGGCCCGTCTGGAAGAGGCCGGAACGGCGCTGGCCGGGCACCCCGAGATCGCGTTCGCCGCCGCCACGACCGGCCCGACGAACCTGTACGCGACCGTGGTCTGCGCCGACCAGCAGGCGCTGTACCGGTATCTGACCACCCGGGTCGCCGCGCTGCCCGCCGTCACCCACATCGAGACGGCCCCCGTGATCAGGACCGTCAAACAGGCCGCCGCCCGGACGCGGTGACCGGGCAGTCGGATCGACCGCCCGCGGCGCTGGACCGGCACTGCCCGCGGCTCGTACGAGGAGGCCGCGGGCAGGGTCCGTATGACGTGACCCGACGTGACGTGCTGGTGAAGCCGGCGCGGGTTCGTACGGACCGGCCTACGCCGCGGCTGCCGTCACTTCACGCCGATCCGGTCGTCCGGCCTGGGCAGCAGGCAGCCGGGCTTGTCGAGGGAGAGCTTGTTCCCCGGTTCGACGCACGTGGTGAGCCAGTAGGTCTCGGTGCCGTAGGCGATGCCCTTGTGCACCGATATGACGCCGTCGCGGTCCATCTCGCAGGGGTTGTTCTGGGTGCACTGACCGCCGTCGCGGTTACTGGTGTTGTTGATTCCGACGACCTCTCCGCTCGCCTTGTCGACGACCGGGGAACCCGAGGTGCCGGGGCCGGTGTCGCACGCCGAGGTGTAGCGGAGGACGTCCTTGGTCAGGTAGCCCGACTCCAGCACGCGGTAGACGTGCTGGTCGATGCCGCACGTGAAGATCTTCTTCATGTTCCCGGAGACCACCCGGATGTCCGTGCCCGTCGCGGGGCGCTTGGCCGACACGGTGAGCGGGCTGATGCCGTACTTCTCCTTCAACTGCCGGTAACTCAGGCCGAGTTGGTACAGCGTGATGTCGGTGCCGGTCATGGTCACGTACGCCGCCTTCGCCGTTCTCAGGGTCGCCGCCCGCTCGCCCTTGCCGTCGAGGAGGCTGAAGACGCGGTGGGACGGCTGGTTCACGAGAACCTCGTCCGGGACGGGCCACGCGCCCTCGTAGCAGTGTCCGTTGGTCAGGACGAAGGCGTTGTCGCCGTCCGTGGAGTCGGGCATCCGCACCAGCGATCCCGAGCAGCCGTCCACGTCGACCGCGCCCGAGAAGTCCACGGGGGCGGCATGCGCCGACGTCGCCGCCAGTAGCAGGCCGGACAGGGCGGCGCCGAATACCGCACCGATGCGTCGGAACGTACGCAGGGACATACGCATCTCATTTCCGTTCAGGGGGGGGAGCGGCGGGAAGGGGCGGGGTCATTCGATGCCCGGGCAGGTGCCCCCGGAGGTGCGGCCCGTACGGAAGAAGTCGATCGCCTTCGCGGCGCATTCGGGAACCCTGCTCAGGGAGGCGTGCCGGTCGTCCTCGATCGTCAGGAGAGTGCCGCCGATGGCGTCCTTCAGGTCCACCGACCAGGCGTACGGCGTAGCGAGTTCGCGGGTGTGGCCGGATATCTGGAGCGGGCTCTTGCCCTTCACCGCCTTCCACTGCTGTGCCGGCCACGGCCAGCCTCCGCAGTATTTCCCGAGCTCAAGGGAGCCGCCGGTCGCGGGGTAGGTGCGCTCGCGGGCCTTCTTGTCGGCCCACTCCTGCTCGAAGTCGCGGCCACCGGTCCCGTCGTTGCACATGACCGCGTCGTATTGGAGGCCGTTGGCCCCTCCGTTCGGGTTCTCGAAGCCGAACACTCTGGCCGAGGGGCGCCCGGTCTGCGGCGTGGGCCGCGCCGAGCGGGGGATGCCGCCTTCGCGCACGGTGGCGAGGTCCCGTGCGTTCGCGACCCACTGACCGCGACCTACGCCCAGCTGGCCGGTGACCCATTCGCCGTCCAGCGCCGTGTCCTTGTCGACCTTCCGGGGCTTCTGTGTGAGTTGGTCGCGCAGGTCGAAAAGGGTGTGCCGGACCGCGTCGGCGGTCGTGCCGAAGTGGTACTCGACGTCGTGCCGCGACAGCCACTGGGCGAACTCGCCGAAGTTCTTCTCGGTGAGCGCGTCCATCGAGGCGTTCATCGCGTCGAAGTCCATCTTCGGCGGCATCGTCGAATCCAGCCACATCCTGTCCACCCGGTCGTCGAACATCGACCGGTAGTTCGCGCCCACCGCGGTGCCGTAGGAGACCCCGAAGAAACTGATCTTCTCTTCACCGAGCGCCGCCCGGATACGGTCCACATCACGTGCGATGTTCGCGGTGGTCAATTGCCGGGCGAAGGCGGGATCGAGCGCGGCGCATCGCTTGTTCTCCTCGGCCCAGTAGTCGAAGCCGACCTTCGCCCGCTCCTTCGGGGGCGCGTCGGCCGGCACCTCCGGGAACGTGGACCTCTGGCATTCCCTCGTGTCGCTGTAGCCCACCCCTCGGGGGTCGAACCCGATCACGTCGTGATCGGTGGCCAGCGTGCCGAGCCCGCCCTCCGCGAAATTCTGCGGTGCGTACAGGTTGGGCAGGCCGGGGCCGCCGGGGCTGAAGACCAGCGCGCCGCGGCGTTCGGCCGGTTCGGCGGCCTTGAGCCTGCTCACCGCGATCTTGATCTTGCGGCCCTGCGGTGCGGCGTAGTCCATGGGCACCGTCAGCATCGCGCATTCGGTCTTGGTGTCGCTCTTGTCCCAGTCCTCGGCCACCTTCACGCAGGGATTCCAGTCGAGGTGTTCGCCGGGCGCCGGGGCTTCCCCGGCCCGGACGGCCCGGCTGTCCGCGGACGCGCCGGACGGCGTGGCCACCACCCCTAAGGAGGCGGCGACGACCCCGACGGCGACCAGTCCTCTCGCCATCGCGGGCGGGGACGCCGCACTCGTGCGCCCGGTCCCGCGGCGGAACGCACGATGGCGCGACCTGCCCTGCGGGCCGGCCCGATGTGGTGGGTGCCCTGGGCTGTCCGGCCGCTGGTGGGCGGATCCGCTGGGCAGGGGGAAGAAACGCATGGGAGAGCACCTCCGTCGCATTGGATCAATGCACAAGATCACGCACAACTGTGCTCATCCGAGGCCCAGTTGACAATCCTTACGAATATGACCGTTTGGTGACCGAGTGAGCGGGGGCCTGCCCGGCTCTCGCCGCCCGGCTCCCGCCCCCCCCGGCGACGCCCGGCTCCCGCCGCCCCCCGGCCCGCCCGCACCCGCCATTGCATAACACTGTCAAGATACGTATAGTCATGCCATCAACGAGGAGGATTTCCGATGGCGGTACGTGCGGCGGTGGCCGGGGCGAGTGGGTATGCGGGAGGGGAGATCCTGCGTCTGCTGCTCGGGCACCCCGAGGTCGGGGCCGCCGGGATCGGCGCGCTGACCGGGAACTCCAACGCGGGGCAGCGGCTCGGCGCGCTCCAGCCGCATCTGCTGCCGCTCGCCGGCCGTGAGCTGGAGCCGACCGTCGCCGGCGCGCTCGCCGGGCACGATGTCGTCTTCCTCGCGCTGCCGCACGGGCAGTCCGCCGCCGTCGCCGCCGAGCTCGGCGACGACGTGCTGGTCGTCGACTGCGGCGCCGACTTCCGGCTGGCGGACGCGGGGGACTGGGAGAAGTTCTACGGCTCGCCCCACGCGGGCACCTGGCCGTACGGGCTCCCCGAGCTGCCCGGCGCGCGGGACGCGCTGCGCGGGGCCCGGCGCGTGGCCGTGCCCGGCTGCTATCCGACCGCCGTCTCGCTCGCGCTCTTCCCCGCCTACGCGGCCGGGCTCGCCGAGCCCGAGGCCGTGATCGTCGCCGCGTCCGGGACCTCCGGCGCGGGCAAGGCCGCCAAGCCGCACCTGCTCGGCAGCGAGGTCATGGGCTCCATGAGCCCGTACGGCGTCGGGGGCGGCCACCGCCACACCCCCGAGATGATCCAGAACCTGTCGGCCGCGGCGGGCGAGCCCGTCACCGTCTCCTTCACCCCGACCCTCGCCCCCATGCCCCGCGGCATCCTCGCCACGTGCAGCGCGAAGGCGAAGCCGGGCGTCACCGCCGAGACCGTACGGGCCGCCTACGAGAAGGCCCTCCAGGACGAGCCGTTCGCGACGCTCCTGCCCGAGGGGCAGTGGCCCTCCACCGGCGCCGTCCACGGCTCCAACGCCGCGCTGATCCAGGTCGCGTACGACGCGGCGGCCGGGCGCATCGTCGTGATCAGCGCCATCGACAACCTCGCCAAGGGCACCGCCGGCGGCGCCGTGCAGAGCATGAACATCGCCCTCGGCCTCCCCGAGGAGCTCGGCCTGACCACGGCCGGGATCGCGCCGTGAGCGGCGGCGCAGGCAGCACCGGCGGCACCGGCAGCACCGGCCGCACCGGCCGCACACCGACCACGGCACCACACAAGGAGAAGCAGTGAGCGTCACGGCACCAAAGGGATTCACGGCGGCGGGCGTCGCCGTCGGGATCAAGGAGAACGGCAACCCGGACCTGGCGCTCGTCGTCAACACGGGTCCGCGTGCCGCCGCCGCGGGCGTCTTCACCTCCAACCGCGTCAAGGCCGCCCCCGTCCTCTGGTCCCAGCAGGTTCTCAAGGGCGGTCAGGTCTCCGCCGTCGTCCTCAACTCCGGTGGCGCCAACGCCTGTACGGGCCCCCTCGGCTTCCAGGACACCCACGCCACCGCCGAGCGCGCGGCGGCGGCGCTCGGCCACAGCGCCGGTGAGATCGCCGTCGCCTCCACCGGCCTCATCGGCCTGCGCCTCCCGATGGACAAGCTGCTCCCCGGCGTCGACGCGGCCGCCGCCGCGCTCTCCCAGCACGGCGGGGAGAAGGCCGCCATCGCCATCAAGACCACCGACTCCGTGCACAAGACCGCGGTCGCCGAGGGCGACGGCTGGTGCGTCGGCGGCATGGCCAAGGGCGCGGGCATGCTCGCGCCCGGCCTCGCCACCATGCTCGTCGTGCTGACCACCGACGCCGACGTGGACGCGGACCGGCTGGACGAGGCGCTGCGCGCGGCGACCCGCACCACCTTCGACCGGGTCGACTCCGACGGCTGCATGTCCACCAACGACACCGTGCTGCTGCTCGCCTCCGGCGCGTCCGAAGTGACGCCCGGGCAGGGCGAGTTCGCCGAGGCCGTACGGTCCGTCTGCGACGATCTCGCCCGGCAGCTCATCGGCGACGCCGAGGGCGCGTCCAAGGACATCCGCATCGAGGTCGTGGGCGCCGCGAGCGAGGACGATGCGGTGGAGGTCGGCCGGTCCATCGCCCGCAACAACCTCCTCAAGTGCGCCATCCACGGCGAGGACCCCAACTGGGGCCGCGTCCTGTCCGCGATCGGCACCACCGCCGCCGCCTTCGACCCCGACGAGCTGAACGTCGCCATCAACGGCGTCTGGGTCTGCAAGAAGGGCTCGGTGGGCGAGGACCGCGAACTCGTCGACATGCGCTACCGGGAGGTCCGCATCACCGCCGACCTCTCCGCCGGCGCCGAGTCCGCCGTCATCTGGGCCAACGACCTCACCGCCGACTACGTCCACGAGAACAGCGCGTATTCCTCATGAGCACCCGCAAGCACACCGCCCTGCCCAAGGCCCGCACCCTCATCGAGGCGCTGCCCTGGCTCACCCGGCACAACGGCAAGACCGTCGTCATCAAGTTCGGCGGCAACGCCATGGTCGATGAGGAGCTGAAGGCCGCGTTCGCCCAGGACGTCGTCTTCCTGCGGCAGGCCGGGCTCAAGCCCGTCGTCGTGCACGGCGGCGGCCCGCAGATCACCGCGCAGTTCGACCGGCTCGGGCTGGTCACGGAGTTCAAGGCCGGGCTGCGCGTGACGACGCCGGAGGCGATGGACGTCGTACGGATGGTGCTGGCGGGCCAGGTGCAGCGCGAGCTGGTCGGCCTCCTCAACCAGCACGGCCCGCTCGCCGTCGGCCTGACCGGCGAGGACGCGCACACCATGAGCGCCACCAAGCGGTACGCCGAAGTCGACGGCGAGCGCGTCGACATCGGCCGCGTCGGGCAGATCACCCGGATCGACGCGGGCGCCGTCCAGGCGCTCCTCGACGACGGCCGCATCCCCGTGATCTCCTCCATCGCCCGCAGCGAGGACGACGGCCACGTCTACAACGTGAACGCCGACACCGCCGCCGCCGCGCTCGCCGCCGCTCTCGGCGCCGAGACGCTCATGGTCCTCACCGACGTCGAGGGCCTCTACGCGGACTGGCCGAGCAGCGACGACGTGATCAGCCAGCTCACCGCGCGGGAGCTGGAGAAGCTGCTGCCGGAGCTGGCCAGCGGCATGGTGCCCAAGATGGAGGGCTGCCTGTACGCGGTGCGCAACGGCGTCACCACCGCCCGCGTGATCGACGGCCGCGTACAGCACTCGATCCTGCTGGAGATCTTCACCGACGAAGGAATCGGCACGATGGTCGTGCCCGACGAGGAGGGGGCGGCATGACGGACACGACGATGACGGGCCCGGCGGCGGACACCAACGCCGGCCTGACGCGGCGCTGGCAGGGCGCCCTCATGGACAACTACGGCACGCCCCGCATCCCGCTCGTGCGCGGCGAGGGCGCCAAGGTCTGGGACGCCGACGGCAAGGAGTACGTCGACTTCGTCGGCGGCATCGCCGTGAACGCCCTCGGCCACGCCCACCCCGCGGTCATACGGGCCGTCTCCGACCAGATCGCGACCCTCGGCCACGTCTCCAACCTCTTCACCGCCGAGCCCCCGGTGGCGCTGGCCGAACGCCTCCTGGCGCTCTTCGGCCGCACCGGGCGCGTCTACTTCTCCAACTCCGGCGCGGAGGCCGTCGAGGCCGCCTTCAAGATCGGGCGGCTCACCGGCCGTACGCACATGGTCGCCGCGGCCGGCGGGTTCCACGGGCGCACCATGGGCGCCCTCGCGCTCACCGGCCAGCCCAAGAAGCAGCAGCCGTTCCTGCCGCTGCCCGGCGATGTCACGTACGTCCCGTACGGCGACGCCGAGGCGCTGCGCGAGGCGGTCACCGACGAGACGGCGCTCGTCGTCCTGGAGCCGGTCCAGGGCGAGAACGGCGTCGTCGTGCCCCCGGCCGGCTATCTGGCGGCGGCCCGCGAGATCACCCGCGCCACGGGGACGCTGTTGGCGCTGGACGAGATCCAGACCGGGATCGGCCGTACGGGGCACTGGTTCGCGCACCAGGCGCAGGGCGTCGAGCCCGACATCGTCACCCTCGCCAAGGGGCTCGGCGGCGGCCTGCCGATCGGCGCGACCGTGGCCTTCGGCGCGGCGGCCGGCCTGCTGACGCCTGGTCAGCACGGCTCGACGTTCGGCGGCAACCCCGTCGCGTGCGCCGCGGCGCTGGCCGTCCTCGACACGCTGGCCGCCGACGGGGCACTGGCCGGAGTCGAGCGTTCCGGGGAGCGGCTGCGTGACGGGATCGCGTCCCTCGGACACCCGCTCGTCGACCGGGTCCGCGGCTCCGGCCTGCTGCTGGGTATTGTCCTCACCGAGCCCCTCGCACCGAAGGTGCAGCAGGCAGCGCAGGAAGCGGGTCTCCTGGTGAACGCGGTCGCGCCCGACGTGGTGCGGCTCGCCCCGCCGCTGATCATCGCCGATGATGAGGTGGAGACGCTGCTGCGGGCGCTGCCCGCCGTCCTCGACGCGGCGCACGGGGCGCACGCGGCCGACACGGCCGACGGGGAACGACGATCCGAGGACTGACACAACGATGACCGAGGCGCAGGAGACCGAGACGGCCCGGGCGGCCGAGGCCGCGGAGCCGGCCCACGGCGGTCCGGCCGTGCCGCAGACCCGCACCGCACGCCACCGCCGGATCGTGGACATCCTCAACCGGCAGCCGGTGCGGTCGCAGAGCCAACTGGCCAAGCTGCTCGCCGACGACGGTCTCTCCGTCACCCAGGCCACCCTCTCTCGCGACCTCGACGAGCTGGGCGCGGTCAAGATCCGCAACACCGGCGGCGAGCTGATCTACGCGGTGCCCTCCGAGGGCGGCGACCGCACCCCCCGCGCGCCGCTCGGCGAGTCGGTCACCGAGGGGCGGATGGCGCGGCTGGCGGGCGAACTGCTGATCTCGGCCGAGGCGTCCGCCAACCTCGTGGTCCTGCGCACCCCGCCCGGCGCCGCCCAGTTCTTCGCCTCGGCCATCGACCAGGCGGGGGTTCACGAGATCATCGGCACCATCGCGGGCGACGACACGCTCCTGCTCATCAGCCGCGACCCGGCCGGCGGCCAGGCCCTGGCCGACCACCTGCTGCGGCTGGCCCAGAACCAGAAGACGGGCTGACGCGGGCGGGCGCGCCCGAAGCATGGGCCCGTACCCGGGAGACCGGGGACGGGCCCCTTTTCCGCTTTTCCGCGTCTACGGGCCCGTACACGGTCTCCCGGGCACGGGTCCGTACACGCGAAGGGGCCCGGCGGCCGGATCTGCTCCGGCCGCCGGGCCCCTCTCGCTTCTGCACCGTCGGGACGACAGGATTTGAACCTGCGACCCCTTGACCCCCAGTCAAGTGCGCTACCAAGCTGCGCCACGTCCCGGTGCCCGCCGCTTCCGGGGTTCTTCCCGGTCGGGCGTGCAAGAAGAAAATACCCTGTCCCGGCCGGTGAGCCGAATCGGGGGGTGGCCGGCGGCGCCGGAGGGGGTCAGTAGCGGGTGATCGCCGTCGGTCCGGAGCGGGTGCCGATGGCGATGTGGGGGCGGGCCGCGGGGCGGAGCCAGGTGAGGACCGCGGCCATCGAGGAGGCGGGTACGGAGACGCAGCCGGCGGTCGCGCCGCGGCCGTTCACATGGAGGAAGATGCCGGCGCCGCGGCCGTGGACGGGGCGGGCGTAGTTGAAGGCGACGACCAGGGCCCGGCTGTACTGGACGGGATAGTCGGCCAGGTGCTCGGACTCCTTCGCCGCGCAGTCGGCCGGGAGCCGCTCGACCCAGCGGTTGTAGGAGCGGGAGGCGTTGTCCTCGCACCACCAGGAGTCGGGGGTGACCCTCCGGTACGGGCTCCGGGCGCCCGCCGGGGCGGCGTCGTTGCCGAAGGCGTAGGGGAGCGCGTACAGGCCGGTCGGCGTGGTGTTCGTGCCCTGCTCGCGGGTACGGCCCTCGGTCAGGCCCTTCGCGCCGAACCGGGCCGGGGCGGCGCCCGCCGCGTGCCAGCGGCCGTCGCGCCGCTCCCACCAGGTGAGGGTGCCGGTGGTCGAGTCCGTACGGGCCGCCTCCGCGGTGATCAGCTGCGTGCCGCCGCCGGTGTCGGCCATGCGGGACGGGAGCGGGGCCTGGGTCGGGGTCGGGGAGGGGGCGGTGGCGAGGCCCAGGGTGCCGGTCAGAGCCGCCGCCGTGGCGAGGACCGCGGCCGCCCGGCCGAAGCGGCCCCTCATGCGGCCGGTGGGAGGGGTGGCAGCGGCAAGGGCAGGCCCGGCAGACCGTCGATGCTGGACGTGATGTGCTCCTTCTTGTGGAAGTACGCGTCCAGGGACGCGTCCGTCTCGCGCGCGAACCGCTTCCCGTGCAGCTCCCGTTCCGCGTCGAACGACATGAACGGCACGGCGTAGCCGCAGGTGTCCCGGATCAGCTCGGCGGTGACGACGATGACGGCGCGCAGGCCGTGCCGGGCCGGGTCGCTGTCGGGAAAGTGCGCCAGCAGCCCCGGCCAGCGCGGGTCGTCGCGGAAGACCGGCTCACCGCGGCCGTGCACGCGCACGATGTTCGGCGGCCCGTCGAAGGCGCACCACATCAGGGTGATGCGGCCGTTCTCGCGGAGATGGGCGATGGTCTCGGCGTTGCTGCCCGCGAAGTCCAGGTACGCCACGGTGTGCTCGTCGAGCACGGCGAACGAGTCGCGCAGGCCCTTGGGGGAGAGATTCACGGTGCCGTCCCCGTCGAGCGGCGCGGTGGCGGTGAAGAAGATGTGCTGTGCCTCGATGAACGCGCGCAGCCGGCCGTCTATTTTTTCGTACACCTTTCCCATGCCTCGCATTATGGGGCGAGGGGGTCGTCCCACGGCAGGAGGCAGACGATGGCGCGCGACGCGGACGAGGTGCGGGTGCGGCGGGTGTACGAGGCCCCCGACGCGGCGGACGGCACGCGGGTGCTGGTCGACCGGCTGTGGCCGCGCGGCCTGTCGAAGGCGGCGGCGGAGCTGGACGCGTGGGACAAGGACGTCGCGCCGTCGGCCGAGCTGCGGCGCTGGTACGGGCACGACCCCGCCAGGTTCGACGAGTTCGCCGAGCGCTACCGCGCCGAGCTGGCGGCGGAGGACGGGGAGCGGGCCGTACGGGAGCTGTGCGAGCGGGCCGGGTCCGGGCGCCTCACGCTGCTCACCGCGACCAAGGACGTCGAGCACGGGCATGTGCTGGTGCTGGCCGATGTGGTGCGGACGGTGCGGCGGGGGTGACTCCGGCCGACCGGCTCCCCGCGCGGTTCACTCTCCGGTGGCATTGACGAATCATGCATTGACTTGCATAGTTATGCCATCTGGTACTACATCTGCATGCAGATCGCAGATTTCCCCACCCCACCCCGCCCCTTCCCGGAAGCCTCGAACGCCGGACGGGCTCATGGGCCGGGACCGGGTTCGACTCATCTCTTACGAGGAGCAGAGCAAGTGAGCAACGGCAACAGCGGTGATGTCCGGCTCTGGGGCGGGCGGTTCGCCGACGGGCCGGCCGAGGCCCTGGCCAAGCTGTCCGCGTCCGTCCACTTCGACTGGCGGCTGGCCCCGTACGACATCGCGGGCTCCCGCGCCCACGCGCGCGTGCTGAACAAGGCCGGGCTGCTCACCGCCGACGAGCTCTCGCGCATGCTCGCGGGCCTCGACCAGCTGGAGTCGGACGTCGCGGACGGCTCGTTCACCGGCACCATCGCCGACGAGGACGTGCACACCGCCCTGGAGCGGGGGCTGCTGGAGCGGCTCGGCGCCGACCTCGGCGGCAAGCTGCGGGCCGGCCGCTCGCGCAACGACCAGGTGGCGACGCTCTTCAAGATGTACCTGCGCGACCACGCGCGGACCATCGGCGGCCTGATCACCGACCTCCAGGAGGCGCTGACCGCCCTCGCCGAGGCGCACCCGGACGTCGCCATGCCGGGCCGTACGCACCTCCAGCACGCCCAGCCGGTCCTCTTCGCCCACCACGTCCTGGCCCATGTGCAGTCGCTCTCCCGCGACGCGGAGCGGCTGCGGCAGTGGGACGAGCGGACGGCGGTCTCGCCGTACGGGTCGGGCGCGCTCGCCGGGTCCTCCCTCGGCCTCGACCCGGAGGCGGTCGCGGCGGACCTCGGGTTCGAGCACGGCAGCGCGGCCAACTCCATCGACGGCACGGCGGCGCGGGACTTCGCGGCGGAGTTCGCCTTCATCACCGCGATGATCGGCGTCAACCTCTCGCGCATCGCGGAGGAGGTCATCATCTGGAACACGAAGGAGTTCTCCTTCGTCACGCTGCACGACGCCTTCTCGACCGGTTCGTCGATCATGCCGCAGAAGAAGAACCCGGACATCGCGGAGCTGGCGCGCGGCAAGTCCGGCCGGCTGATCGGCAACCTCACGGGCCTGATGGCGACGTTGAAGGCGCTCCCGCTCGCGTACAACCGCGACCTCCAGGAGGACAAGGAGCCGGTCTTCGACTCGTGCGACCAGCTGGAGGTGCTGCTGCCCGCGTTCACCGGCATGATGGCGACGCTCACCGTGCACCGCGAGCGCATGGCGGAGCTGGCCCCGGCCGGCTTCTCGCTCGCCACCGACATCGCCGAGTGGCTGGTCAAGCAGGGTGTGCCGTTCCGGGTCGCGCACGAGGTCGCGGGGGAGTGCGTCAAGGAGTGCGAGGCGCACGGCGACGAGCTCGACCAGCTCACGGACGAGCAGTTCGCGAAGATCTCGCCGCATCTGACGCCGGAGGTCCGCACGGTCCTCGACGTGCCCGGCGCGCTGGCCTCCCGGAGCGGGCGCGGCGGCACCGCGCCGTCGGCGGTGGCCGCGCAGCTCGCCGAGGTCAAGGCCGACCTCGCGGTGCAGCGGGCCTGGGCGGACGCCAAGGGCTGAGAGCGTCGGCGGGCGGGGCCGGATGGCCGGTCCCGCCCGCCGCTGCGGGTACGGTGAAACGATCCGACCAGCAAGAACACCGGCCCTCGGGAGAACACCATGGCGTTCGCGCGCCTCGCGGAAGCCGCCGCTCCGGCGGCCCGTATCGGACTGGGGCTGGCCGCCGTCGGCCGCCCCGGCTACATCAACCACGGCCGCGACCGGGACCTCCCGGCCCAGCGCACCGTCGACGCGATGCGCGAGCGCACCCACCAGCTGCTGGACGCCGCGTACGGGCACGGCGTCAGGTATCTGGACGCGGCGCGGTCCTACGGGCGCTCGGAGGAGTTCCTCGCCGACTGGCTGCGCCGCCGCCCCGACGCCGAGGACGCGGTGATCGGCAGCAAGTGGGGCTACACCTACGTCGCCGACTGGCGCACCGACGCCGACGTGCACGAGGTCAAGGACCACAGCGTCGCCGCGTACGACCGGCAGTGCGCCGAGACCGACGCCCTGCTCGGGCCGCGCCTGGACCTCTACCAGATCCACTCCGTCACCCCCGGGAGCCCGGCCCTGACCGACCGCGCGCTGCACGGGCGGCTGGCGGCCCTCGCCGCCGAGGGCGTGACGGTCGGCCTCTCCACCAGCGGCCCCGCCCAGGCCGACGCCATCCGTGCCGCCCTCGGCGTCACCTGGGAGGGCGAACCCCTCTTCCGTACCGTCCAGTCCACGTACAACGTGCTGGAGCCCGCCGCGGGCGCGGCGCTGGCCGAGGCCCACGAGGCGGGCGTCGCGGTGATCGTCAAGGAGGCGGTCGCCAACGGGCGGCTGGCGAGCGCCGCGTACGCGCCGCCGGAGCTGCTGCGGATCGCCGAGGAGGCGGGCGCGGCCCCCGACGCGGTGGCGGTGGCCGCCGTCCTCCACCAGCCGTGGGCCGGCACGGTCCTCTCCGGCGCGGCCACCGCCGAGCAGCTCGCCTCCCATGTGGGCGCGGTGCGGCTGGCCCTCACCGAGAACCAGCTCACCCGTCTGGCGGGTCTCGCCGAAGATCCCGCGGCCTACTGGCGGCACCGCTCCCAGCTGCCCTGGTCCTGAGCGCCGGCGGGAGGCGCGCCGCTGTCCGGTGGGAGGTCTATCTCGTGAGACGTCACTGTCTCATTCGGGTAGGGTGCGTCTCATGGCCGTTGATCGTGAGCAGGTACTGAAAGAGGCCGCCGGCCTGCTGAGCCGCAAGGCGACGGCCTCCATGGACGAGATCGCCAAGGCCGCTGGAATCAGCCGGGCCACCCTGCACCGGCACTTCGCCGGGCGCGACGCGCTCATACGGGCCCTGGAGGAACTGGGCATCGCCCAGTTCGAGCAGGCCCTCGACGCCGCCCGGCTGGACGAGGGCGACGCCGTCGAGGCGCTGCGCCGGCTGCTCGCCGAGTCCGAGCCCGTCTTCGCCTTCATGGCCTTCCTCTGCACCGAGAACCAGTTGTTCGAGGGCGACACCCATGAGGGCTGGGACCGGCTGGACGCCCGGATCAACGCCGTCTTCCGCCGCGGCCAGGAAGAGGGCCGCTTCCGGATCGACCTCAGCTCCGTCTGGCTCACCGAGGCGCTGTACGGGCTGATCGGCGCGGGCGCCTGGGCTGTGCACGAGGGGCGCGTCGCCCGCAAGGACCTCAACCACTCGATCGCCGAGCTGCTGCTCGGCGGCGCCCGACGGAGCATGGAGAAATGAGCGAGTCCGCAGCGAAGATCCGGGCCGTACCGGCGGCGGGGCCCGGCGCCCCCGCGCCCGGCCGCTGGCTGGCGCTCGCCGTCCTCGTCCTCGCCGTGCTCCTCGTCGCGGTCGACGCGACCGTGCTCGGCCTCGCGACGCCGTTCCTCAGCGAGGACCTGAAGCCGTCCGGCACGCAGCTGCTGTGGATCGGCGACGTGTACTCCTTCGTCATCGCCGGGCTCCTGGTCTCCATGGGCAGCCTCGGCGACCGCATCGGACGGAAGAAACTGCTGCTCACGGGCGCCGTCGCGTTCGGCGCGGTGTCCGCGCTCAACGCCTACGCGACGAGCCCCGAGCTGATGATCGTGGCCCGCGCGCTGCTGGGCATAGCCGGCGCGACGCTCATGCCGTCGACTCTCGCCCTGATCCGCAACATCTTCCACGACCCCAAGGAACGCAGCCTCGCCGTCGGCATCTGGGGCGCGATGGCCTCGGCCGGCGCGGCCGTCGGACCGGTCGTCGGCGGCTTCCTGCTCGGGCACTTCTGGTGGGGCTCGGTCTTCCTGATCAACCTGCCGGTGATGGTGATCCTCGTCGTCGTCGGCATCAAACTGCTCCCCGAGTCGCGCGACCCCTCGCCCGGCCCCTGGGACCTCGGCAGCGTCGCCCTCTCGCTGATCGGCATCGTCGGCGTCGTCTACACCATCAAGGAGGCGGCGGCGCACGGCATGCGCTGGGACATCGCCGCCGCGGGCGTGATCGGCGTGCTGGCGCTGCTGTGGTTCGTACGCCGCCAGCTCCGGCTGCCCGCGCCGCTGCTCGACATGCGCCTCTTCCACCACCGCGGCTTCTCCGGCGCGGTCCTCGCCGACCTGCTGACCATCCTCGGCCTGTCCGGTCTGGTCTTCTTCCTCTCCCAGTTCCTGCAACTGGTCCAGGGACGCGGCCCGCTGGAGGCGGGGCTCGCCGAACTGCCCGCCGCCGTGGGCGCGGTCACCGCCGGACTGCTCGCCGGCAAGGCCGCCCGCCGCTACTCCGTACGCGGCGTGGTCGCCGGCGGCCTCGCCGCCATCGCGGTGTCCCTGGCCGTGCTGATCTGGGTGCACGGCGACATGCCGTACCCGATCCTCGGGGCGGTGCTGCTCGTCGTCGGCACCGGCGCCGGCTTCTCCTTCACCGTCACCGCCGACGTGATCCTCTCCAGCGTCCCCAAGGAGCAGGCGGGCGCGGCCTCGGCGGTCTCCGAGACCGCGTACGAACTCGGCGCGGCCCTCGGCATCGCCCTGCTCGGCTCGATCGTCACCGGCGTCTACCGCGGCTTCACGGTCCCGGCCGGCGTACCGGGCCCTGCCGCCGCCGACGCCCACGAGTCCCTCGGCGGCGCGGTCGAGTCCGCCGCCGAACTGCCGCACGAGACGGGCGCGGCCCTCCTCGCCTCCGCGCAGGACGCCTTCACAGAAGGGCTGCGGATCGCGGCGGCCGCGGGCGCGACCGTCCTCCTCGCCACGGCGATCGCGGCGTGGTTCCTCCTCCGCGGCCAGCGCCTGGAGGACGGAGCGGCCGAGCACTGAGGCCGCCCCAGCGGAAGCGACGTGCTTCTCTTGAGCTGGATCAGGTAAAGGTAAGCCATGCCATGAGTGCGCCGAATATCACGAGCGAAAGGGTAATCTGCGCCGTCAGTGCACGGGACGGCTTGTCCTCCGGCCGCTCTCCGTGTATTGATCTGTTCAGAATTTTCTGCCGTATTTCTCGCCGGTGCCCCAAAACGCCGACAGGGAACACCAGTAGTGCGGTGGCATACATCGGCAGTAATTCTTCGAGTTTCATGTCTTTCAGGAGTGCGGACGCCACGCCGAAAGTCATGCCAAGTACGGGTGCGAAGCACACCTGAATCTTGTATTTACGGATCGGCATGAGCGTCACGAAGAAGATGAGGAATGCCAATGTGGCGACGATGGAAATGATCCACCAGGCATACAAGGGGATGGATGGGGCGTGCACGCGGTCTTCCTTGTCCCTTCGGGGCCCGCTGCGCGGGCCCCGAAATGATGATTACTGACTTTCGCCGACCTGCGGATGCTCGTGCCCGAACTCGGCGAACCCTTCAAGGTCTGTGTGGGGTCCGCAGCTTCGGGGCGGCAGCGTGTTCGCTGCCTCCGCGCAACGGCACTTGTCGCAGCATGCCGTGCGTGATCGTATAGCGGAACGGAAGTCGAACGATCTTTGCGATGCGTTTGCCCAAAGAAGCGGAATGCTCCGTCCGTGCAGACGTATCGGGCTCAATCTTCAGGAATCCTTCAGGGATTTACGGTGAGCTGAGCGATGCATGTCCGCGCGCTTTCGCGGAGGCTTTGTCGCGCCGTCCTCGTGGGATGGAATGACGGCAACCTCGGTTACTGCCCGGGCGTCGACGGCTCAGGAACCCACGGCGAGATTCAACTCGGCGGCTGTTTGTCGGCTGAGGAGGAATCGCCGCCGGTTTCCACGTTGGTGGGGCAGACGAAGCATGTGCTGTCGTGTAGCTGTCCGGCGGCGAGCCGTTCGACGATGCCGCTCGGCGACGAGCTCAGGCCCGCGACAGGAACGACGCCACGGCCTCGGCGTAGCCGGCCGGGTCGTCGTCGTGGAGCCAGTGGCCGCAGGAGGGGAATTCCACCAGCTCGGTGCTGGGGCGGCGGCTTGTCATTTCGTGGGCGTGGGCGGGGGAGAGCATGAAGCTGTGTTCGCCGTGGAGGAGCAGGGTCGGGCATGAGGAGCCGAGCCAGCGGTGCCAGTGGTCGCCTGCCGTCGCGCGCTGGGACTCCATCATCTCGGCCGGGTCGAACAGCAGCCGCCACCCGTCGCCGGCCGGTTCCGCGCTGTCCAGGAAGTAGGCGGGGTCGGGGACGCCCCGAGCGGTGATGGCCTCGCCCAGCGCTTCGCGGCTCGCCGCCCGTACCGGCCAGTCGGATACGTCGAGGACCGCGTGGGCCACCTCCGGCGGCTGGTTGACCGCGCCCATGTCCTCGATGACCAGGGCCCGTACGAGCTCGGGGCGCAGCGCGGCGAGGGTGTAGGCGATCAGCCCGCCCATCGAGTGGCCGACCACCGGCAGCGGGCCGACGCCCAACTCCTCGATCAGGGCGGCGGCGTCCGCCGCGTACTCGTCGGTGGAGAACGGCCCGCCGCCCTCGCTCAGTCCGTGCCCCCGCTGGTCGAGCGCGATGAGGCGGTGGCGCGGCGCCAGGGCGGCGGCCAGCGGCGCGTACTGGCGGGCCCGGCCGAAGTGGCCGTGCAGGGCCAGCACGGGCGCGCCCGGTCCGCCGAAGTCGAGGTAGCTCAGGCGGCGGCCGCGCAGATCGAGGAAGGAGGGTGAGGCGGAGTTCATCCGCCTCACCCTAGGGACCCCGTCCCCAGCACGCCCGGGAATTACGCGGGGCTTACCGCGTCCGCCGCCGCGCACTGGCGCAGCAGCCCCGTCACGCCGCTCAGCGCGTGCAGTTCGCCGATCATGCGGATGATCCGCGGGTACGCGCCCGCGTCGGTGCCGTCGTCTCCGGCGAGGCCGCCGCCGGAGACCACCGCCTGGGTGGGGGCGGTGACGCAGCCCAGCGTGCGGGCGACCGTGCGCAGGTGCTCGCACGCCGAGACGGCCGTCAGGGACGCGCCGACCGCCACCACTCCGACGGGCTTGCCGCGCAGCGCGTCCTCGCGCAGGTGGTCGAGGCAGTTCTTGAGGATGCCCGAGTAGCTGCCGTGGTAGCAGGGGGTCACCCAGATCATGGCGTCCGCCTCGGCGGCCTGGATCTGCACGTCGGCGAGGTTGGCGCCGTCGGGGTCCGCGTGCAGCAGCGGCAGCGGGTGTTCGGCGAGGTCGCGCAGGACGGGCCGGCCGCCGGCCGCGGCGACGTCGCGGCAGACCAGCTCCGCCACCGACCGGGTGCGCGAGGCGTGGGCGGCGGCCCCGGCCAGGACCAGTATCCGGCGGGGCTCGGCGGTGATCATGAGTGGGCCTCCTGCGGGGTCGCGCCGGGGGCCGCGCCCGTCCCCGGCGTCGGAGGGCGCAGGGCGCGGTGCACGGTCTCCAGCAGCGGGGTGGTGCGGTACCCGAAGTACTGGGCCGCGGCCAGCCGGACCGGGTCGCCGGAGTGGTAGCGCTCGTACTGCATCTGGCGCTGCCCGAACGCGCTGCCCGTGGCGTCCCAGGCGAGCTTCAGCAGCCGTACGCGCTGCTCGGCGGGGACGCCGTCCGCGCCCCGGAAGAAGCGTTCGATGGCGGGCCACAGCTCGCTGCTCAGATCTTCCTCGGAGGGGGTGCTCAGCAGACTGCCGCCGCCCAGCAGCTGGATGACCTCGATCATGCGGCTCGTCATCCGGGGGAAGTGGTAGCGCAGGGCCAGCACCGGGGCGATCGCCGGGGTGAGGGTGCCCCATTCGCTCATCTCGGCGTCGGCCTCGGCGGCCAGGATGCCGGCCTTCGCCAGTTCCAGGGAGCCCAGCACCTCGCCGAGCATCTCCTGGACGTGCAGGAAGGAGTTGGTGCCGGACATCTCGGACAGCGCGACGGCGATGCCGGTGAGCAGCTCGGCCTTGACGGCGCCGCGCACGATGCCGTGCTGGCCGGTGTGGTGGCGCGCGGTCGTCACGTCGTACATGCGGTTGGCGGCGTCGACGTCGCCGTGGAAGAAGACCCGGTCCCACGGCACGAGGACGTCGTCGAAGACGCACGTCGCGTCGATCTCCTCGAAGGGCGCCAGCGGGCTGCTGACCAGCCGGGTCGGGTCGGTGACCAGCGGCTCCCGGCAGACGATCCGCAGCCCCGGCGTCGCGACGGGGATCGCGAAGGCGACGGTGTACGCCTCGTCGCCGGGGTGGTACTTGGGCAGCGGGAAGACCACGATCTCGTCGGCGACCGGCACCAGGGTGCCGATCAGCTTCGCCCCGCGCACCACGATGCCCTCGCTGGTCTCCCGGACGATCCGCAGATGGACGTACGGGTCGTCCTGCTCGCTGGAGGAACGGGCGCGGCTGAGCGGCGGGTTGATGGCGGCGTGCGAGAGGAACCGGTCGCTCGCCAGGCAGGCGCGGTGGAATCCGGCGACGTTGCGGCCGAAGCGCGGGTCGGCCCGGTCGAAGAACCCGCTCGCCGACGCGAACGCGGTGACCACGGCGTTCACGAAGTCCGGGGAGCGGCCGACCAGTCCGAAGGTGGCTTCGGCGGTGGTGCGGAACGCGGCGCCGCGCCGCCGCAGGGTGTCCGCGTCGCGCGGCACGGCCAGCGACATGGGGTAGCGCTCGCCGCCGTCCTCGTAGGTGAGCACGTCACGCAGCAGCGGGTCGTGCTGCTGGTCGTAGAGGCGGGCCACGGTGTGCGCGGCCGAGGCCAGGACCGGTTCGGCGAGCACGTCGTCGACGCGGCGTCCGCTCAGCCACACCTCGCGCCCGTCCCGCAGCCCGCTCAGATACTCGGCTCCCGTACGGATCGTCATGCCTGAACCTCCATCGTCACCTGGCCGGACCCGGTTCCGGCTCCTGTTCCGGTCCCGGTCCCGGTGCCGGCCCCGGTCGCGGTGTCGCCGCCGAGCGGGACCGGCGGGTGGAGCGGCGTACGGGCGTGGTGCAGCAGGTCGCCGCCGGTGCGCCAGAGGACCTCCGGCGGGGTGCCGTGCTCGCGCAGCCACCGGTCGTCATAGGTCTCGTACAGGTAGTTGGCGCCGGTGTCCGGGGCTATCGCCAGGACCGGCGCGCCCGGATGCGCGGCGGCGTAGGCGAGCGCCGCGAAGACCGCCGCGCCGCCGGACTCGCCGAGCAGCAGCCCCTCCTCGCCGGCCAGGACCCGGCAGACGGAGAGGGCCTCGGTGTCGGCGACCCGGTGCAGCGAGTCGACGGCCTGGGGCCGCAGGTTGCCGGGGCGCCAGCTCAGGCCGATGCCGCGCATCTTGTACGGCTCGAAGCGGTGGCCGAAGGCGGCGGAGCCGACGGCGTCCACCGCGCGGACGTGCAGATCCGGGAACTGCTCCCTGAGCCCCGCGCTCAGCCCGCTCAGGTGCCCGCCGGTGCTGACGGTGGCGACCAGCGCGGCCAGGTGGTCGAAGTCCTTGGTGATCTCACGGGCGGTGTGCAGCCGGTGCGTCCGCGGGTTGTCGGGGTTGTTGTACTGGTCCAGGGTGTGGGCGCCGGGCGTGTCCTGGACCAGCCGGCGCACCCGGCGGATGCGGGCCGCCTGGTAGCTGCCGTCCGCGTCCGGCCGCGCGACCATGTCGATCTCGGCGCCGAGGCTCGTGGCGTAGGAGAGCACCGACTGGGGCGTCTTGGGGTCGACGACCAGGATGATCCGGTAGCCCTTGACCGCGCCGATCAGGGCCAGGGACTTGCCGAGGTTGCCGGAGGTCGACTCGACGAGCGTCGCCCCCGGCCGCAGCCGGCCCTCGTCTTCGGCCTGTTCGACCATGTGGAGGGCGGCACGGTCCTTGATGCTGCCCGACGGGTTGGCGCCCTCCAGCTTCACGTAGACGCGGTCCTGCGGCCGGGGCAGGAGCCGGCGCAACCGGACGACGGGGGTGTCCCCGAGCGTCTCCAGCACGTTCTCGTAGATCACGGTTTCTCCTCGTGGGGCGGTGCCGATGAGCCGATGGACCGGTGGGGCCGGTTCAGGGGGCGATGAGCAGCCCGCGGTCCAGCGTGGTCAGCAGGCGGTTGCCGTCCGGGCCGACGACGAAGGGGTCCTCGACGTGCACACAGCCGAATCCGTACTCGTAGTAGGGGGTCTCGATGTTGACGACCGTGCCGTCGCACAGCTCGTCCGTGCTGTCCGGGCGGATCAGGACCCGGTCGTAGACCTCGACGCCGATGCCGTGGCCGACATGGCTGCGCCGGTAGTGCGGGATGCCCGCGTCGCGCACCGCCTCGACGGTGAGCGTGAACAACTCCCGGCCGGTCATGCCGGGGCGGGCCCGCTCCAGCGCGGCCTCCTCGCCGGCCAGCACCGCCGCGTACAGCCGCGCCAGCCGCTGCTCGGGCTCGCCGAGCGTGCACACGCGGGCGATGTCGCACCAGTAGCCGTCCACGACGGCCCCGACGTCGAACCACACGGCCTGCCCGCGGCGCAGCACCGTGCCGGTGGGCCGCCGCTGCCCGGCGACCGCGTTGGCGCCGATCCGGATCAGGGTGAACCGCGGCGTGCCGCCCTGCGCCGCGACCGAGCGGTTGAACTCCCGGACCAGCTCCCGCTCGGTGACGCCCTCGCGCATGATGGCGACGGTGGCGAGGATCGCGTTCTGCGCAACGGCCGCGGCGGCCGCCACCAGTCCCTGTTCGCGGGCGGTCTTCACCTGGCGGGCGTGGCGCAGATGGGCGGCGGCGGGCACCAGCTGCCAGCCGGACAGCTCCTTGCCGAGCGCGTCGAGGAACTCCGGCGGCACGCCCTCCTCGTCCACGGCCACCCGGCCGCCGCCGGGGCAGACCTGCTTGATCGCGTGTGTGAGGGCGGCCCGCGCGTCCGGGAAGCGGGCGTCGCCGGTCATGGCGTGCAGCAGCCGGTCGTCCTGGCCGAGGTCCACTTCCTCCGGCAGCTCCCGGTAGAAGGGGCCGTAGCCGATCGCCTCGGAGATCCGCTCGTCGGCGTCCAGGAACTGGTCGACCTCGCAGCGCCCGCAGACGAAGACCGCGCCGGCCCGGGTGTCCTGGGACAGGACCGCGAAGGCCCGGCCGGAGTGCGGGAACATGTCCAGGTGCACGCTCTCGACACCGGTGAGATAGGTCAGGTTCTCCGCGGTGGTGCTCACCACGGCGTCCAGGCCGAACTGGTTCATCCGCTGTTGGAGACGGTCATGGTTGACGCGCATGCGATGCGATCTCCTCGCTGGTCGTGAGTCGCCGGCGGCAGCGCGGAGCCGTCCCGTGCGGCGACCGGGCACGGCATGGCGGCGTGGACTGGACGGGCGCGGCCGTCGCCGTGCTCGCGCTGGGCGAGACGGCCACGGAACGCGTGAGGGGCTGTCGGCGGGGGGTACGAGGGCGCCGAATGAACGGTGGGGTTCCCCGTGGGAACGGTTCTGTTTCGGGATCCCTGTCGTGCCTTGTTGTGTGACAGCATTCCTGTGACCGCGTAGAGGGGTCTTGTACAAACGCGACCTCGGCGCGGGGACCGGCGGTCCGGCGGCGGGCGGAGAATGCCCGAACCGAAGTGACCGAGATCACAGGTTTTGACGCGCCGGAGCAGATCCCACCGCTTCGCCGCACGGCCGTACGGCGCCGTCGGTACCCGAGTGAGCTGGGCGAATGCCCGCCCCCGCGGCCGCTTCCGGATCCGGTGCGCCCGATATCGCCCGGTGCGCGGCGCTGCCCGCCGCCAACTCGCCTGTGTATTCTGCGAATGCCCACGGACTTCTGCTGTCGCGCCTGTTTTCGTGCGGCACACGTTCGGGTATTGGCCGGACGGGCTTCCTTCGCCTTTCGGCGCCCTCTCACACCAGTTCCCCCGGCTGCGGATGTTCTCGCGGCGAATCCGGGGAAAACCTCAGTGCAGAACGCGTCGAATTCCGTACGGTCCGGTGTTCCGAAAGCCTCGGGGGTGGCAGGCGTGAGTAAAGGCCAGTTAGCGGCGGCGCACGCGAAAGAGCTGGTCTGGAGGTCTTCCGGACCCGCTCTGCGCGGCCATGTGCTGGGATACCGGGGCTTCATGTTCGGGGCCAGGGGGCCCGGCCGCTGGCTCGTCGCGCCGGACGGTGTCGTCAAGGTCGTACTCGGCTTCAGCGGTCCGCTGCGGGTGGCCGACGCCGTGCGGCCGACCCGGCCGGTCACCGCGATCTCCCTGGTCAGCGGCGTCCACGCGACCGCCACCGTGGGCGAGCACGCCGGCCCGGTGCACGGGGTCACGGTGCTGCTGACGCCGCTCGCCGCGTACCGGGTGATGGGGGTCCCGATGGACCGGCTGGCCTGCCGGAACGTGGATGTGGCCGAGCTGTTCGGCGAGCGATTGCGCCGGTTCGCCGCCCGGCTCGCCGAGGCGCCCACCTGGGGCTCGCGCTTCGCCCTGCTCGACCAGGTGCTCACCGCGCGGCTGCTCGCCGGACCGCGGTGCTCGCCCGAACTCGCCTGGGCCTGGCGGCAGTTGCACCGGAGCGCCGGGCGTACGTCCGTACGGCGGCTGGCCGCCGGCACCGGCTGGAGCCACCGCCAGCTGGAGCGCCGCTTCCTCGAACAGGTCGGCCTGCCGCCGAAGTCGCTCGCGCAGGTGCTGCGGCTCCAGGCGGCGCTGCGCTACAAGAAGCGCGGGATGACATGGGCGGAAGTGGCCGCGGCGGCCGGTTACCACGACCAGTCGCACTTCACCCGGAGCTTCAAGGCGATGATTGGCTGCACCCCCGGAAGATTTCCCGCGGCCCGCGCCGAATCCGGCCGGAGCGGCCCGCTCGACTCCCTTCCCGACCAGTTCACCGGCGAACTGCTGCACGGCCGGGCAACAGGCGTGTCGCGTTTGTGCAAGACCCTCTGAGCCGTTCACCGGGATGCTGTTCGAGACCCGCTCGGAGTGCGAAACCCGAAGCGGGCCGCCGCCGCGTGAACTCCGTCCGGCGCGACGCCATTGCGCCGCCGCGGCGGGTATTCGCGAAATCCGCCGAGGGCGGACCCATGGCCATTCCGGATGCCCAGGAAATTCATACAGAAAGGCAGGAGACATATGTGCGGCATCGCAGGGTGGGTCGCCTTCGATCGCGACCTGCGCACCCAGCAGCCGATCGTGGACGCCATGACCGACCCCATGGCCTGCCGCGGCCCGGACGGCCGCGGCACCTACCTGGACCGGCATGTCGCGCTCGGCCACCGCAGGCTGGCCATCATCGACCCGCCCGGCGGCGCGCAGCCGATGAACGCGGACACCCCGCACGGCGCCGTCTCCATGGTGTACTCCGGCGAGGTCTACAACTTCACCGAGCTACGCGCCGAACTCGCCGCCCGTGGCCATGAGTTCACCACCCACTCGGACACCGAGGCCGTGCTGCGCGGCTATCTGGAGTGGGGCGACGCCGTCGCCGAGCGCCTCAACGGGATGTACGCCTTCGCGATCTGGGACGGCCGCGAGCAGCGGCTCCTCATGGTCCGCGACCGCGCGGGCATCAAGCCCTTCTCCTACTACCCGACCCCCGACGGCGTCCTCTTCGGCTCCGAGCCCAAGGCGATCCTCGCCAACCCGCTCGCCGAACGCACCGTCACCGCCGACGGCTTCCGCGAGCTGTTCGCCTTCATCAAGACGCCCGGACACGCCGTGTGGGAGGGCATGCGCGAGGTCGAGCCGGGCACCGTCGTCGCCGTCGGCCGCACCGGCATCCGCACCACCCGCTACTGGACCCTGGAGACCAGGGAGCACACCGACGACCGGGACACCACGGTGGCGCGGGTGCGGGAACTCCTCGACGACATCGTCCGCCGCCAGCTGGTCGCCGACGTGCCGAGCTGCACCCTGCTCTCCGGCGGCCTGGACTCCTCGGCGATGACCGCGATCGCCGCGGCGCAACTGGCCGGCCGGGGCGAGCGGGTGCGCAGCTTCGCGGTGGACTTCGCCGGACTGACCGAGAACTTCGTCCCCGACGCGCTGCGCGACGCCCCGGACACCCCCTTCGTGCACGACGTCGCCGAGAAGTCCGGCACCCTGCACCAGGACATCGTGCTCAGCTCCGCCGACATCGCCGACCCCGAGGTGCGCCGGAAGGTGATCGGCGCCCGCGACCTCCCCTCCGGCCTCGGCGACCTCGACACCTCGCTGTACCTGCTGGCCAAGGCGATCCGCGGGCACGCGACCATGGCGCTGTCCGGCGAGTCGGCCGACGAACTCTTCGGCGGCTACAAGCAGTTCTTCGACCCCGAGGCCCGCAAGGGCACGACCTTCCCCTGGCTGGCACGGCACCAGCAGTTCTTCGGCCAGGGACAGGAAGGGCGGCAGGGGCAGGGCGGGCATGAAGGGCGGCGGGGGCGGGACGGCCGGGCGGCGGCCGGCCCGCGGAGCCTGCTGAGCGACCAGCTGGAGGCGGCGCTCGACCTCGACGCCTATATCCAGGACTCGTACCGCTCCGCCGTCACCGGCATCCGGCGGCTCGACGGCGAGAGCGAGCCGGAGTGGCAGATGCGCAAGATCAGCTATCTGCATCTGACCCGGTTCGTCCGCATCTGGCTCGACCGGAAGGACCGCACTTCGATGGCCTCCGGCCTGGAGGTGCGGGTCCCGTTCTGCGACCACCGGCTGGTGGAGTACGTCTACAACACGCCCTGGGCGCTGAAGAACTTCGACGGCAAGGAGAAGTCGCTGCTGCGCGCCGCGGCGGCCGATGTGCTGCCCGAGTCCGTCGTGAAGCGGCGCAAGTCTCCCTACCCCTCCACCCAGGACCCGACGTACGCCGCCGCCCTGCGCGACCAGTGCCGGGAACTGCTCTCCACGCCGGGGCACCCGGTGTTCGACCTCGTCGACAAGGGGCGGCTCGGCGAGGCGGTCTCCGCGCGGACCCCGCAGATCGACCAGGCGTCCCGGCGCGACCTGGAGCGGACGCTGGACCTCGCCGTCTGGATCGATATGTACGCGCCGACCATCAAGCTGCCCTGACGGCGCGCCGCGACAGCACGAAGCCCCCGGTCCGACGGGAGCCTCAGCGGCGAGGCCCGTCGCCCGGGGGCTCGCGGTCGCGGCTCAGGCCGCGCGCGCCTTCGTCGCGTAGACGTCCACGTACTCCTGGCCCGAGAGGTGCATGACATCGCTCATGATCTCGTCGGTCACGGCCCGCAGCACATACCGGTCGCGGTCCATGCCCTCGTACCGGGAGAAGTCCAGCGCCTCGCCGAAGCGGACCGTCACCGGGCTGATGCGCAGCCGGCCCTTGCCGCCCGGCTGCACCTTGTCCGTGCCGATCATCCCGAACGGCACCACCGGCGCGCCCGTCATCAGCGTGAGCCGCGCCACGCCCGTACGGCCGCGGTAGAGCCGGCCGTCGGGGGAGCGGGTGCCCTCCGGGTAGATGCCGAACGCCTTGCCGTCCTCCAGCACCCGGCGCCCCGTCATCAGCGCCGCGACGCCGCCGCGCCCGCCGTCGCGGGCGACGGGGATCATGCCGGAGGCGGTGAAGAACCAGGCCATCAGGCGGCCCTTGATGCCCTTGCCGGTGACGTACTCGTCCTTGCCGATGAAGTACACCGGCCGCTTCACGACCAGCGACATGAACAGCGAGTCGATGAACGTGACGTGATTGCCCGCCAGGATCACCGGCCCGGACGCGGGGATGTTCCCCAGGCCCTCGACCCGCGGGCGGTACAGGACGCGCATGAGCAATCCAAGAATCGCCTTGAGCATGATCCGGGACAACGGGTCCTCCGGTCGTGGTGGTCGGCTGTTGCGCACGCTGCGCACCTGAGCACGCAGCTCCGGACGATACTCGGGGGAACCCACGCGCCGCACACCGGGCTCATCGGTTGATACGCCGTGTTGATGTGTGTTTCTCCGTCATTTCGCCCAGGGGGTCCCGTACGGAAGCACTGCACGTCTACGATCGGCCAGACCCATGATCGGTGCGGTACATGACAGAAACTGACGGAAGAGGAGTGCTGATGGAGCAGGAACGGGGACAGGGACCGGCGCGACGCGCCCTCCTGGGGGCGGCGGCCCTCGGGGCGGGGGCCGCGGTGCTGGGCGGCGCGGGAACCGCCGAGGCGGCGCCGCGCGGCGGCCCGCACGGCTCGCACACCGGCCACGGCCCGTACCGGGACCTGCCGACGCCGACCGTCGTCGGCCACCGCGGCGCCAGCGGCTACCGCCCGGAGCACACGCTCGGCTCGTACCAGTTCGCCCTCGACAACGGGGCGGACGTCATAGAGCAGGACGTCGTCCCCACCAAGGACGGGCATCTCGTGTGCCGTCACGAGAACGACATCACCGCCACCACCGATGTCTCCGCGCACCCCGAGTTCGCGCACCGCAAGACCACGAAGACCGTCGACGGGGCCAAGATCACCGGCTGGTTCACGGAGGACTTCACGCTCGCGGAGCTCAAGACGCTGCGCGCCAAGGAGCGCATTCCGGGCACCCGCCAGCACAACACCCTCTACGACGGGCGCTGGGCGGTGCCGACCTTCGAAGAGGTCCTGGACTGGGCCGAGGAGCGGGGCCGCGAGCGCGGGCGGCGGATCTGGCTGCACGTCGAGACCAAGCACCCCACGTACTTCCGCGGCATCGGCCTCGGGCTGGAGGAACGTCTCTTCAGGCTGCTGCGCCGCTACGGGCGCGCCGGCCGCAACGGCCACACCTTCCTCCAGTCCTTCGAGCCCAGCAGCCTCCAGCGGCTCGGCCGGCTCGGCGCGTCCGCCCCGAAGGTGCTGCTGCTCGACGCCGCGGACACCCGCCCCTGGGACTTCGTCGAGGCGAACGACCCGCGCACCGTCGCCGACCTGATCACCCCCAAGGGGCTGGAGTGGGTCGCCGGATTCGCGCAGGGCATCGGGCCGACGCTGCTGCTGATCATCCCCCGGGACAAGGACGGCAGGCTGACCCGGCCCACGACCCTGGTACGGGACGCGCACGCGGCCGGGCTGATCCTGCACCCGTACACGATGCGCAACGAGAACACCTTCCTGCCCGCCGACTTCCGGCGCGGCGCCGACCCGAACGCCTACGGCGACGCCTTCGGCGCGTTCCAGGTGTACTTCGAGACGGGCATCGACGGGATCTTCTCCGACAACTGCGACACCGCGGTGCTCGCCAGGGACGCCTTCCGCAAGCGCTGAGCCGCCGGAGGCGTCGGACGCCGGGGACGAGACGCCAAGGCGCCGGATGCCGGCGCCGAGGCGTCAAGGCGGGAACGCCGCCTGACCCGCACGGGTGGGGCGTGGCCGGATCGGCAACCGCGCGTCGGCACGGCCACGTCCCGCCCGGCATGAACATCCTGGAGGAGTTGAGCCCGCTGCTCGCGGCCGAGGCCCGAGCCGAGGCGTACGCGGCGGGTATCGAAGCGGCCGACCTCGAACAGGGCGTCTGGCTGCGGCTGCTGGAGCGCACCCGCAGGACGGGGCCGCCGGCCGAGCCCGCCGCCTGGCTGCGCACCGCCGTACGGACCGAGGCCCGCGACGCCCGCCGCCGGGCCCGCCGCGAGGTGCCGTACGAGCAGGCGGGCGCCCCGTCCCCGGGCGGCGCGCACGCGGGCCCGTACGCCGGGGCGGAGTCCGAGGTCGAGACCGAGGTGCTGGCCGCCGAGGAGCGGCGGGCGCTGCGCGCCGCCGTGCGGCGGCTGCCCGGCCGGTGCCCGCGGCTGCTCGACGCGCTGCTGTCCAAAACCGACCCTACGTACCGGGAAATCGCAGGGGAGTTGGGTATCTCACAAGGATCTTTGGGGCCAGTCCGTTCCCGTTGCCTGGGATGCCTGCGCAGAATGCTCACGGCGGAGGTTGCGGCTCCTGACCCTTGGGGAAAGGAGCGTTAGACAATCGTCGCCACGGAGGCGACGTCCACCCTCGGCGTCGCTCCGGCCCGAGCGGCACCGAAAAGGGAGGCATGCGCACATGGGCATGAGCGTGACCATCTCTGCGGCGACCGAGCACGACGTCGAGCAGATCCTCAAACTCCAGTACCTCTGCTATCAGGGAGAAGCCGCGCTGTACGGCGACTACTCCATCGAACCGCTCACCCAGTCCCTCGACGACGTGCGCGCCGAACTGGGCGCCGGGTGCGTGCTCGTGGCCCGGCTCGGCGGGGAAGTCGTCGGTTCGGTGCGGGGCGCGGTCGACGCGGACGGCACCGCGAGCATCGACAAACTGATCGTCCATCCGCGCATGCAGCGGCACGGGCTCGGCGGCCGGCTGCTCGCCGCGGTCGAGGAGCGGCTCGCGCAGGAGCGGGCGGCCAAGCGGTACCGGCTGCTGACCGGCCACCGCAACGAGGGCAATCTGCGCCTCTACCGGAAGTACGGCTACGCGCCCGTCTCCCGTGAGGAGGTCAGCCGGCAGCTCACCCTGGTGACCCTGGAGAAGGCCGCCGACGCGGATTCGTACGTGGCCAGCGCCTGAGCGCCTCGCCGGTCCGGGGCGGCACGGCCGCCCCGGACGGCCGGCCGCCTCAGCGCTTCGCCTTGCGGAGCCAGACCATCGCGGTCACCGGCAGGATGACCGGGATGAAGAGGTAGCCCATGCCGTAGTCCGACCAGACCGTCGCGTCGGGGAAGGCGGACGGCGCCACCAGCGTCCAGGTGCCGACGACCAGCACCCCCGCGAGCTCGGCGGCGCAGCACACCAGCGCCGCCCGGCGCGCGCCCTCGCCGCCGCGCACCAGGGAGTACGTGATGAAGGCGTACACCACGGCGGCGACGGCCGAGAGCACGTACGCGAGCGGCGCCCGCCCGAAGTCCATGATCATCTGGACGACCGAGCGGGACGCCGCCGCGACCGTGAAGACGCCGTAGAGCCACACCAGCAGCCGGCCGGGCCCCTGGCCGAGGCTGAAGCCGGACTTCGGGCCGGCCTGCCCGGCCGTCCCCGTCCGATCGGTCCGTCCGGTCCCGTCGTCCGAGCGCGCTGTCGTCGCGGAGTCGGGCATCGTCAGCCTCCCCAGATGTCGTAGAGCCGCACTTCCAGCACGGCCAGGATGACGCCGCCCGCCGCGACCGTCACCGAGCCCCAGCGGGTCCGCTCCGAGAGCGACATGAAGCCCGCCGCCGGTACGCACACCGCCGAGCCGATCAGATACGCCAGGAAGATCGGCAGCCCCTGGTCCGGCTTGTCGCCGCGCGCCAACTGCACTATGCCGACGACCAGTTGGGCCACGGCGAGCAGCGACACCACGGCCATGCCGATGAAGTGCCAGTCCTTGGTGGGCTGGTCGCGGTAGGCGGCGAAGCCGCACCACGCGGCCAGCGCGAGCGCGCACACGCCGACCGCGGCGGTCAGGGCGGTGATCACCGGGGCCTCCGCGCGGTACGGGCGGAGGGAGCGGGCTTGACAGGCATGCGCCGACTCTAATCGGCCGCCCGCGAACGGCCGCCGCCGGGCTCCGCGCGCCCCGCCGGAACGGGACGGGGCCCGACGGAAAATGTCCACAGGTCGGTCGAGAGCGTCCAAAATGTGGACATGCTTGATCGGGCCGCGCGCGGGTCTGTTTTACTTGACGGCATGACCACGACGAGCAGCCGCACCCTTGCGACCGAGGCGATGACGACGCCCGGTGCTCGTTGCCTGTGTCGAATGTGTGACCGCTGAGGGCCCCTGTCCGAGCCTCGCGCCCCGAAGCGAGACCGTGAGCCATGAAGCCGTGACCGTACGAGCCCCGCCCGTACCGGCCGGCAACGCCCCGCGTCACCGGAACCCCCGACCGCGCCCCCGCGCCCCGCCGGGCTCCCCGCTGCCGCGCTCCGCAATGCATGCCCGTGCCCGGCGCCCCGCGCCGCGCACTCGACAGTGATGGAAACCCCTGTGATCACCACGACAGACCTGACCAAGGTCTACCGCTCGCGCGGCCGCGAGGTCACCGCGCTCGACGGAGTCGACCTGCACGTCCGCGAGGGCGAGGTCTACGGCGTCGTCGGACAGAGCGGCGCCGGGAAGTCCACCCTCATCCGCTGCGTGAACCTCCTGGAGCGCCCCAGCTCCGGCACGGTCACCGTGGCCGGCCAGGACCTCACGGCCCTCGCCGGACGCGGACAGCGTGCGAACGCCGCGCTCCGCCAGGCCCGCAGCCGCATCGGCATGGTCTTCCAGCACTTCAACCTGCTCTCCTCGCGCACCGTGCGCGACAACGTCGAGCTGCCGCTGGAAATCCTCGGCGTCTCCGGCAAGGAGCGCACCCGCAAGGCGCTGGAACTGCTCGACCTCGTCGGCCTCGCCGCCCAGGCCAAGGCGTACCCGGCCCAGCTCTCCGGCGGCCAGAAACAGCGCGTCGGCATCGCCCGCGCCCTCGCCGGCGACCCCAAGGTGCTGCTCTCCGACGAGGCGACCTCCGCCCTCGACCCCGAGACCACCCGCTCGATCCTCCAGCTGCTGCGCGACCTCAACCAGCAGCTCGGCCTGACCGTGCTGCTCATCACCCACGAAATGGACGTCGTGAAGACCATCTGCGACTCCGCGGCCCTCATGAAGGGCGGCCGCGTCGTCGAATCCGGCACCGTCTCCGAACTGCTGGCCACCCCCGGCTCGGAGCTGGCCGCGGAGCTCTTCCCGGTCGGCGGCGAGCCGTCCGGCGCGGACCGCACCGTCGTCGACGTCACCTTCCTCGGCGAGGCCGCCACCCGGCCGGTCATCTCCCAGCTCTCCCGTACGTACAACATCGACATCTCGATCCTGGGCGCCGCGATGGACACCGTCGCGGGCAGGCAGGTCGGCCGGATGCGCATCGAGCTGCCCGGCCGCTTCGAGGAGAACGTCGTCCCCATCGGCTTCCTGCGCGAACAGGGACTCCAGGTCGAGGTCGCGGCCGTGGCCGACGCCGACGGCGACGGACTCCAGGAGGCCGCGGACCTCGCGAAGGACGGTGCCAAGTGACCTGGTCCGAGATGCAGCCCCTGCTGTCCGACGCCTGTCTCGACACCCTCTTCATGGTCCTGTGGGCCACCGTGTGGACCGTCGTCGTCGGGCTGCCGCTCGGCGTCCTGCTGGTCCTCACCGGCCGCGGCGGCCTGCTGCAGAACGTGGTGGCGAACAAGGCCATCGGCGCCGTCGTGAACGTGGGCCGCTCGATACCGTTCATCATCCTGATGGTGGTGCTGATCCCCTTCACCCGCTTCGTGGTGGGCACCTCCATCGGCCCCAGCGCCGCGGTCGTCGCCCTCGCCATCGGCGGCATCCCCTTCTTCGCCCGGCTCGTGGAGACCGCCGTCCGCGAGGTCGACCACGGCCTCATCGAGGCCGTGCAGTCGATGGGCGGCGGCACCTGGACGCTGGTGCTCAAGGTCCTGCTGCCGCAGGCGCTCCCCTCCATCGTCGCGGGGCTCACCACCACCGTGATCGCGCTCATCGGCTACTCCGCCATCGCCGGCGCGATCGGCGCGGGCGGCCTCGGCAACCTGGCCATCGTCTACGGCTACCAGCGCTTCGAGACCGGCCTGATGATCGTCACCGTCGTCGTGCTGATCGTCATCGTCACCCTCGTCCAGCTCCTCGGCGACCTCGCCGCGCGGCGGCTGGCCCCGCGCGGCACCTCCCGCGCCCAGTCGCCCGTACGGATCCGGCTGCCCTGGTCGGGCCGGACCGCCCAGGAGGCATCGATCCCCAAGTCCTGACCCGCGCGGGCGCCGCCCCGCACCCCACGCCCACGAGCCCGGACCCTTCGCCGGGCGCACCAATTCGTGAGATGAGAAAGAGGCACTCTTCGTGCGCAACACCATCAAGATCTCCGCAGCCGTCGCCGCCGCCGCGGCGCTGACCATCGGCCTCGGCGCGTGCAGCGCGCCCTCCGACACCGACTCCGGCGGCAAGAAGGGCGACCCCGACGCGAAGCTCGTCGTGGCCGCCAGCCCCACCCCGCACGCCGTGATCCTCGACTACGTCAAGGACAAGCTGGCGAAGAAGGCCGGGCTCAACCTGGAGGTCAAGGAGTTCAACGACTACAACCTCCCCAACACGTCCACCGAGAACGGCGACGTCGACGCCAACTTCTTCCAGCACAAGCCGTTCCTGGACGAGTTCAACAAGAAGAACAACACGCACATCGTGCCCGTCGTCAACGTCGAGATCGAGCCGCTGGGCCTCTACTCCAAGAAGGCGAAGAAGCTCTCCGACATCAAGCCCGGCGCCAAGATCGCCGTGCCCAACGACGCCACCAACGAGGGCCGCGCCCTCAAGCTGCTCGCCGACCACAAGCTCATCGACCTCAAGGCCGGGGTCGGCGCCAACGCCAAGCTGTCCGACATCACCGACAAGAAGGGCCTGAACTTCACCGAGCTGGAGGCCCCCCAGATCCCGGCCCACCTCGACGACGTCCAGGCCGCGGTGATCAACGGCAACTTCGCCATCGGCGCGCACCTCAAGCCCTCCGAGGACGCCCTCGCCCTGGAGCAGGCCAAGGGCAACCCGTACGCCAACTTCCTCGCCGTGAAGAAGGGCGACGAGCACGACCCGCGCGTCGAGAAGCTCGCGAAGCTCCTCAACTCGGACGAGGTCAAGAAGTTCATCGAGTCCAAGTACACCGACGGCTCCGTCCTCCCGGCCTTCGGCCCCGTCACGAGCTGACCCCCGCTCACGCCGCCCGTACGGACCCGCTCACGCCGCCCGTACGGACCAGGGCCCCGCGCACGCGCACCGCGTGCGCGGGGCCCACGCGCTTGGCACGGCGACGGGCGCATGCTGCATGCTTGTGCACTCAAGACGGTCCAGATCACCCCGGTCCCCGGCGTTGGAGCAGAGCATGACATCCACCTTTCCGGACATCTCCATCAGCACGGACCGGCTGGTGATGCGCCCATTCGAGGAAGCGGACGTCCCCGCGCTCACCGAGATGATGAACGACGAACTCGTCACCGCCTGGACCGCCGCGCCCCACCCCTACACCGCCGCCGACGCCCGCGACTGGACCGCACGACGCGCCCCCGCCGAGCGCACCAGCGGGCGAGGAATCGTCTTTGCGGTCACCGAATTCCTCACCCAGCGCCTCGTCGGCACCGTCCAGCTGCGCAACACCGACTGGCGGACGCTCGCCACCGAGGTGTCCTACGCCACCGCCCCCTGGGCCCGCGGCGAGGGATACGCCTGCGAATCCGTGCTCGCCGTCGCCCAGTGGCTCTTCCGCGACCTGCGCTTCGAGCGCGTCGAACTGCGCACCGCCGCCGACAACGCCGCCGCCCAGCAGGTCGCCCAGAAGATCGGCTGCATCAGCGAGGGCGTGCTCCGCAACGCCTGGATAGCCCGCATCCGCACCGAGGACGGCGGCTGGACCCGCATCCGCACCGACCTCCTCGTGTGGAGTCTGCTCCCCGAAGACCTCGACGGCGCCCACGACGAGACGGCCGAGGACTCCGGATACGCGGCGGCGTACCCCGACTGGAGCTGACCGCGGCCCCGGGCCGCCGACGACGGCCGCTGCCCGGTCTGGACCAGTCGCGATACGCTCACCGTGTTCGCGCCCGTGCCGCGGGCCCGCGCCGCCGCGGGCCCGTTCGGACCTGTCCGCCGATCCGCCCGCCGATAGCCCCCCTGATCCGCCCGCCCCGCGACAAGCCCAGGAGACTGACGACGATGGCCGACCGGGTCACGGTGATCGGCTGGGACGGCTCCCCGCTCACGGACGCCGCCCGTTCCGCCATGGAAGCGGCCACCCTCGTGGCCGGCGCCGCCCACCACCTGGCACTGCCCGAAGTACCGCCCGCCGCCGAACGGATCAGGCTCGGCAGCCTGGACCTCGCCGCCCGGCGCATCGCGCAGCACCGCGGCACCGCCGTCGTCCTCGCCGACGGCGACCCCGGCTTCTTCGGCGTCGTACGCACCCTGCGCGCCCCCGAGCACGGACTCGAGGTCGAGGTGGTCCCGGCGGTCTCCGCCGTCGCCGCCGCCTTCGCCAGAGCCGGCATGCCCTGGGACGACGCCCAGGTCGTCGTCGCCCACAGCCGCGACCTGCGCCGCGCCGTCAACGTCTGCCGGGCGCACACCAAGGTCGCCGTCCTCACCTCGCCGGGCGCCGGCCCCGCCGAGCTGGCCCTCCTGCTCGGCCCGGTGCACCGTACGTTCGTCATCTGCGAGGAACTGGGCACCGCGCGCGAACAGGTCACCGTGCTCACCTCCGACAAGGTAGTCGACCACGCCTGGCGCGACCCCAACGTCGTCATCGTCATCGGCGGCGCGGGCACCGCCGCCGCCCAGGGCAGCGGCTGGCTCGCGGGCCGCGACCCCGGCTACCCGCCGCCCGTACGGGGCTGGGCGCTGCCCTCCGGCGCGTACGGGACCGTGCTGGGCGAGGGCGAGTCCATGGAGCTGCGCGCGGCGCAACTGGCCCGCCTCGGGCCGCGCGTGGGCGACCTCGTCTGGGACATCGGCTCGGGCAGCGGCGCGGCGGCCGTCGAGGCCGCCCGGTTCGGCGCGGCCGTCATCGCCGTGGACCGCGACGCGGAGGCATGCGGCCGCGCCGCCGCCGTCGCCCGCCGCTTCGGCGTACAGCTCGACATCGTCCACGGCGCCGCCCCCCAGATCCTCGAAGACCTCCCCGAACCCGACGTGATCCGCGTCGGAGGCGGCGGCGCGGTCGTCGTCGAGGCGTGCGCGGCCCGCCGGCCCGAGCGGATCGTGACGCACGCCTCGACCCGCGACGAGGCCGAGGCCGTGGGCCGGGTGCTCGCGGCCGCGGGGTACGGAGTGGAGTGCGTACTGCTCCAGGCGATGGAGCTGGACACCCGCGTGTGGGCCGAGCGCGAACGGGCCGTGGCCTTCCTGCTGAGCGGCCACCGCGCCCATCCGTGAACCCGCCCCCGCCCAGCTCACGCGGCCGGTTCCGGTCCCACCCATGACCTCGCCGAGCACGGCAAAGGGTAGGCTGGCCGACTGTTGTACCGCCGCCCGGCATTCGACTCCCAGTCGCCAATGTCCGGAAAGCACCACCGGCTTGGTGGCGCACGAGGCAGGGTGGTACGGGCGGCATACCGCGTGCAACGTGCCGCGAGACACGGACGCTCGTTCTTGTCTCGAGGGCGGGAGCGGTTCGAAGGAGCACTACCGATGGGCGAGGGGTACGCATGACCGACACCGGCCAGATCCCGGGCGAGGGACAGCCGGGGAACGCAGGCGCACAGCCCGGACAGCCGCTCCCCGCTGACGCCGCCGCCCCGGCCCCCGCCGCCGCCGGCGCCCACCGCGCCGAGCGGCCGGGCCGCCCGGCCCAGGGCCCGTCCACGTACGCGTTCCTCGCCGACCGGGACGTCGACGGCGCCGTGGACGACCTGGACGGCAGCCTCGACGGCGGCATGGACGAGGACGACCTGCTGCTGATGCCGGGCGCGCAGGGCGCCTGGATGGAGCAGCCCCCGACCGGCGCCGCCGCGCCGCGCGGCACCACGCACGAGACGGGCGGACGCGACACCGGGTCCGTCCAGGTCCCAGGCGTGCGCGAGCAGCGCCCCGCCGCTCCGGCCGCTGCCGCCCCGCCCGCCGCGCCGCGCCGCCCGCTGCACATGGGCCCGCCCGTGCCGGACACCTCCGGCGGCGTCGTACGCTCCCTCGCCGACCGCGGCCCCGCCACGGGCGTCCAGCAGAGCGCGCCGCCCGTGCAGCACGCCGGCCCGCCGACCGCGGGCCCCGAATACCTCGACGTGCCGCGCGACGACACCGCTGCGCTCGCGGGGCCGCAGCTGGGCGAGGTCCCGCCGCAGGCGGAGGCGTGGGACGCGCAGCCGCAGCAGACGGCCGCGCCCGCCCCCGACGCCGCCCCCACGGCCGTACCCGCCGCGGCGGCCGAGCCGGAGGCGCCGGCGCAGCCGGAGGCCGTGGCAACCGCGGAGGCCGTGGCCACTGCCGAGACGCCCGCGCCTGCGGAGAGCGCCGAGCCGGAGGCCGCTGAGCCGGAGGCCGGGGAGGTCGCGGCTGCCGCTGAGAGCGCGCCCGAGGCTGTCGTGACTGAGGCCGGGGCCGAGGCTCAGGCCGAACCGGAGGCTCCCGCCGCCGCTGAGGCCCCCGCGGAGCCGGAGAGCGCCGAGCAGCCGGCCGGTGCGCCGGAGGCCGTGGCCGGGGGAGAGGCACAGCCCGAGGGCACGGCCGAAGCCGCGCCCGTACCCCCTGCCGCGGAGCCTGCGGCCGCCGCCGAGGCGCAGCCCGAGACCGGAGCCGTGAACGAGGCCGGGCCTGAGGGCGCGGCCGTTGCCGAACCGACGGCCGTCGCCGAGGCGCAGCCGGAAGCGGGGACTGCGAACGAGGCCGGGCCCGAGGCCGTGGTCGTCGCCGAACAGACGGTCGCCGCTGAGGCGCAGCCCGAGGCCGAGGCTGCGGAAGAAGCCGAGCCCGAGGCCGAGGCTGTGGCCGTCGCGGAGACGGCCGCCGAGGCTGAGCCCGAGTCCGAGCCCGAGTCCGAGTCCGAGCCCGAGTCCGGGGACGAGCCTGTCGCCGAGGCGCAGCCGGAGGCCGGGGCTGTGAACGAGGCGGGGCCTGAGGCCGCGGTCGTCGCCGAGCCGACAGCCGCCGCTGAGGCGCAGCCGCAGCCCGAGGCCGAGGCTGTGGCCGTTGCCGTGGCGTCTGCCGAGGCGCAGCCCGCAGGCGTGCCCGAGTCCGGGGACGCGCCCGCCGCCGAACCGGCTGCCGCGCCGCAGCCGGAGGCAGAGGCTGCGAACGTAGCCGAGCCCGAGCCCGCATCCGAGACCGCGGCCGTTGCCGAACCGGCCGCCGCACCCGCGCCCGAGGCTGCCGCTGAGGCGCAGCCCGAGGCCGAGACTGTGAAGGAAGCCGCGTCCGAGCCCGTATCCGAGGCCGTGGCCGTCGCCGGGGCGCAGCCCGCAGGCGAGCCCGAGCCCGAAGGCGTTGCCTCGACCACGGCCGAGCACCCGGCGGCCGAGGCGGCCGAGGCCGGCGACGGGGAGAGCGCGGCTGCCGCCGAGCCGGTCGCCGCCGGACCGCAGCCCGAGGCCGCACCCGTCGAAGGCGATGGCGAGGGCCCGTCCGAGGAAGCCCCCACCGAGCCGGCAGCCGTCGCCGCCGAGACCGGCGATCCGGCCACGGAACCGGCCGCCGCCCCCGTCGCCGCGGCTGAGCAGCCGGCCGCCGAGGCCGCCGAAGCCGAGAGCCCGGCGGAGGCAGAAGCGCGGCCCGAGGCCCGCGAGGGCGCGGCCGCGCCCGTCGCCGTCGGCAGCGACGGCATCGCCCACCTCTCCGAAGAAGCGGCGACCGAAGCGGCGGCGGCCGAAGCAGTCGTGTCCGAGGCTGTCGTGTCCGAAGCGGTCGTGTCCGAAGCGGTCGTGTCCGAAGCGGTCGTGTCCGAGGAAGCCGAGCCCGGCCCGGCCCCGGTCGCGCCGGGGCACTCGATAGTCGCCGACGCGGCAGCCGAGTCGGCCGCACCGCAGGGCGAAGCCCCCTCCGAGCAGCCCGCGCCCGTCGCGGAGGCGGCTGCCGAGACCACGGCGCCCGCAGAGGCCGCGGAAGCCGCGGAACCGGCCCCCGGCTACGACGACGCCGAGCGCGCCGCCGTCCACCGCGTGATGCGCGAGCGCCGCGACATCCGCAACGGCTTCCGCACCGACCCCGTCCCGCACGACGTGCTGCTGCGCGTCCTGGAGGCCGCGCACACCGCGCCGAGCGTCGGGCACTCGCAGCCCTGGGACTTCGTCGTCATCCGCTCCGCGGAGACCCGCCGCACGATGCACGACCTGGCCGCGCGCCAGCGCGAGGCGTACGCGAAGTCGCTGCCGAAGGCGCGCGCCAAGCAGTTCAAGGAACTGAAGATCGAGGCGATCCTCGACACCCCGGTCAACATCGTCGTCACCGCCGACCCGACCCGCGGCGGCCGGCACACCCTCGGCCGGCACACCCAGCCGCAGATGGCCCCGTACTCCTCCGCGCTCGCCGTCGAGAACCTGTGGCTCGCCGCGCGCGCCGAGGGCCTCGGCGTCGGCTGGGTCAGCTTCTTCGACGAGCGCGAGATGGTCCGCGAACTCGGCCTCCCCGAGCACCTGGAGGTCGTCGCCTACCTGTGCGTCGGGTACGTCGACGAGTTCCCGGAGGACCCGGAGCTGATGCAGGCGGGCTGGTCCAAGCGCCGCCCGCTGTCCTGGGTCGTGCACGAGGAGACGTACGGGCGGCGCGCCCTGCCCGGCGAGGAGCCGCACGACCTGCTCGCCGAGACCCTCCAGGGCATCCGGCCGCTGGACGCCAAGGCGCTCGGCGAGGCGTGGGAGCGGCAGAAGCGGATGACGAAGCCAGCCGGCGCGCTCGGCATGCTGGAGATCATCTCCGCGCAGCTCAGCGGGCTCTCCCGGCAGTGCCCGCCGCCGATCCCGGAGCCCGCGGCCGTCGCGGTCTTCGCCGGCGACCACGGGGTGCACGCCCAGGGCGTCACGGCCTGGCCGCAGGAGGTGACCACGCAGATGGTCGCCAACTTCCTCGGCGGCGGCGCCGTCTGCAACGCCTTCGCCAACCAGGTCGGCGCCGAGGTGTGCGTGGTCGACGTGGGCGTCGCCGGCGACCTGCCGAGCACGCCGGGGCTGCTGCCGCGCAAGGTACGGGCCGGGACCGCCGACTTCACGGCCGGCCCCGCCATGTCCCGCGAGGAGGCGCTGCGCGCCATCGAGGTCGGCATCGAGACCGCCCGCGACCTGGTCGCCGCAGGCAACAAGGCGCTGTTGACCGGTGAGATGGGCATCGCGAACACCACCGTGTCCGCCGCGCTCGTCTCCGTGTACACCGGCATCGACCCGGCCGAGATCACCGGCCGCGGCACCGGCATCAACGACGAGATGCACGCGCGCAAGGTGGACGTCGTACGGCGGGCCCTGGAGCTGCACCAGCCGGACCCGGCCGACCCGGTGGGCGTCCTGGCCGCCGTCGGCGGGCTGGAGCACGCGGCCCTGGTCGGGCTGCTGCTGGGCGGCGCCTCGCTGCGCACGCCCGTGATCCTGGACGGCGTGAGCGCCGGCGCCGCCGCCCTGGTGGCGCGGGCCATCGCCCCCGAGGCGCTGGCCGCCTGCATCGCGGGGCACCGGAGCGCGGAGCCCGGCCACGTGGCGGCGCTGACGAAGCTGGGCCTGCGCCCGCTGGTCGACCTCGACCTGCGGCTCGGCGAGGGCACGGGGGCGCTGCTGGCGCTGCCCGTGGTGCAGAGCGCCGCGCGGGCCATGCACGAAGTCGCCACGTTCGACGCCGCCGGGGTCACCGAGAAGGCGTGAGAGCGGGCGGGCACGGGCCCGCCCGGCGCCGACCGCGGGACGGCGCCGGGGGTTGTGCCGTTCCCGCGGCAGCCGTGGGTCCCGGCGCCGCACCGTAAAGTGTGCGCCGGGGCCCGTCCCCCCGTTGACCTGCCGCTCCACCGCCGAAGCGGCGCCCCGTCGCCGTACCTAGGAGCCGCGAGCACCATGTCCGAACCCGTCGACAACGCAGGGCACGCCACGAGCGCCGCCTACCCCGTCGGTCTGCGCCTCGCCGGACGCCGCGTCGTCGTGCTCGGCGCCGGGCAGGTCGCCCAGCGCCGGCTGCCCGCGCTGATCGCGGCCGGCGCGGACGTCCTGCTCGTATCGCCGTCGGCCACCCCCTCCGTGGAGGCCATGGCGGAGGCGGGCGAGCTGCGCTGGGAGCGCCGCGGGTACCGCGACGGGGACTTCGCCGACGCCTGGTACGCGCTCATCAGCACCGACGACCCCGAGGTCAACGCCGCCGCGTCGGCGGAGGCCGAGGCGCGCCGGGTGTGGTGCGTGCGCAGCGACGACGCCGAGGCCGCGTCGGCGTGGACGCCGGCCACCGGGCGCAGCGAGGGCGTGACCGTCGCGGTGCTCACCGGCCGTGACCCGCGTCGCTCCGCCGCCGTGCGGGACGCGATCATCGAGGGGCTGCGGGACGGCACGCTGCCCGCGCCGCACCACCGCGCCCGTACGACCGGGGTCGCCCTCGTCGGCGGCGGTCCCGGCGACCCGGATCTGATCACCGTGCGCGGGCGGCGGCTGCTGGCCGAGGCCGACGTCGTCATCGCGGACCGGCTCGGCCCGCGCGATCTGCTCGACGAACTGCCGCCGCACGTCGAGGTGATCGACGCCGCCAAGATCCCGTACGGCCGGTCCATGGCCCAGGAGGCCATCAACGACGCCCTCATCGAGCACGCCAAGGCCGGCAAGGCCGTCGTCCGCCTCAAGGGCGGCGACCCCTTCGTCTTCGGCCGCGGCATGGAGGAGGCCGCGGCGCTCGCGGAGCACGGGATACCGTGCACCGTCGTGCCCGGCATCTCCAGCTCCATCAGCGTGCCCGGCGCCGTCGGCATCCCGGTGACGCACCGCGGCGTCGCCCAGGAGTTCACGGTCGTCAGCGGCCATGTCGCGCCCGACGACGACCGGTCCACGGTCGACTGGGCCGCCCTCGCCAAGCTGCGCGGCACCCTCGTGGTCCTCATGGGCGTCGAGAACAGCGGCGCCATCGCCGCGGCCCTCGTCCGCGACGGCCGGGCCGCGGACACCCCCGTCGCCGTCGTCCAGGAGGGCACGACCGCGGCCCAGCGCCGGGTGGACGCGACGCTGGGGACGCTGGGGGAGAGGGTCAGGGCCGAGGGCGTACGGCCGCCGGCGGTCATCGTCATCGGCGACGTGGTGGCCATCGGCTCCGGTACCGGCCGGTAACCGTTCTCGTCCCGCACATTGGCACCGCAACCACGACAAGGCAGTATCACCCTGTGGCCGATCTCATCACCGTCGACGACCCCGACGACCCCCGCCTGCGCGACTACACCGGACTCACCGACGTGGAACTGCGCCGCAGGCGCGAGCCCGCCGAGGGGCTGTTCATCGCCGAGGGCGAGAAGGTCATCAGACGGGCCGGGCACGCCGGTTACGAGATGCGCTCGATGCTGCTCTCGGCCAAGTGGGTCGACGTCATGCGCGATGTCATCGACGAGGTGCCGGCCCCCGTCTACGCGGTGGCCCCCGAGCTCGCCGAGCGGGTGACCGGCTACCACGTGCACCGGGGCGCCCTCGCCTCCATGCAGCGCAAGCCGCTGCCGACCGCGGCCGAACTGCTGGGCGGCGCACGGCGGATCGTGGTCATGGAATCCGTCAATGACCATACAAATATCGGCGCAATTTTTCGGAGTGCCGCCGCCCTCGGCATGGACGCCGTCCTGCTCTCCCCGGACTGCGCCGATCCGCTCTACCGCCGGTCGGTGAAGGTGTCGATGGGCGCGGTCTTCTCGGTGCCGTACGCGCGCCTGGAGACCTGGCCGCGCGACCTGGAGACGGTCCGCGACGCGGGCTTCAAGCTGCTGGCGCTCACCCCGGACGAGAAGGCCACCGCCATCGACGAGGCCGCCCCGCACCGCCTGGAGCGCGCGGCCCTCATGCTGGGCGCGGAGGGCGACGGCCTGTCCGCGCGGGCCCTGATGGCCGCCGACGAATGGGTGCGCATCCCCATGGCGCACGGCGTCGACTCGCTGAACGTCGGCGCGGCGGCGGCCGTCGCGTTCTACGCGGTGGCCTCCGGACGCCCCCAGGACTGACCCGGCGGCCCCCGGGGCCCCGGCCCCTCAGATCCCTGGCTCGGCCGACTCCACCGGCGCCCGGTGGAGTTCACCCATGCTGTGCGCGGGCCCCTGGCAGCCCTGCGCCGCCGCGATGCCCAGCGCCACCAGCAGCGTGACGACCACGAAGACGATCAGCCGCTGCCGCAGCAGCCGGCGGTCCGGTCCGGGCGAGCGCCGTCCCGTGCCGGTCGTACGGGCCGGGGGACGCGAACCGCTCCGCCCGGCCGTTCCGCGCCCGGTGCCGGCGGTGCGCCCGCTGCCCGTGCGCCCGCCGTTCGTCGTCCGCCCGCCGCCGGTGCGTCCGCCGTTGGTCGTCCGCCCGCCGCCGCCCGTACGCGGCGCGGACGCCCGTACGCTCTCCGCGGCGCCGGACTGCTGCGGGCGCGGCGCGGGGGTGCCGCCCGGTCGCCGCTCGGTGTGCTGCTCCGCGTACTCCTCGGCCCGGCGGCCCGTGGGGCGCTCCGGCTCCCGGCGCTGGGCGGGCGGGCGGCCCTCCGCGATGCCGTGCGCCTCCCGCGCCGCGATCTCCTTGAGCCGCAGCGACAGCTGGAGCGTGCTCGGCCGCTCCTCGGGGTCCTTCGCCAGGCACGCGTGGAGCAGCGGCGCCAGCGCGTCCGGCACGCCCATGAGTTGGGGCTCCTCGTGCACGACGCGGTAGAGCATGACCTCCGAACTGCCGTGCCCGAACGGGGAGTCGGCCGTGGAGGCGTACGCGAGGGTCGCGCCCAGCGCGAAGACGTCGGTGGCCGGCGTCACCGCCGCGCCGCGCACCTGCTCGGGCGCGAGGAAGCCGGGCGAGCCCACGGCCGTCCCGACGTGCGTCAGGGTGCTCGCCCCGGTGGCCCAGGCGATGCCGAAGTCGATGATCCGGGGGCCCTTGGGGGAGAGCAGGATGTTCGACGGCTTGAGGTCGCGGTGCACGACGCCCGCGTCGTGCACGGCCAGCAGGCCCTCGGACAACGCCGCCCCGACGGCGGCGACCTGAGCGGCCGACAGCGGCCCCTCCTCGTTCACCTTGTCGTGCAGGGAGGGTCCGGGCACGTACTGGGTGGCGAACCACGGCCGGTCCGCGTCGAGATCGGCGGCCACCAGCCGCGCCGTACAGCCGCCGCGGATGCGCCGCGCCGCCGACACCTCGCGGGCGAACCGGGAGCGGAACTCCTGATCCTCCGCCAGGTCCGGCCGGATCACCTTGAGCGCCACCCGCTGCCCGCGCCGGTCGGAGCCGAGGTAGACCACGCCCATCCCGCCCGCGCCGAGCCGCCGGTGCAGCCGGAACGAGCCGACGACACGCGGGTCCTCGCGCCGGAGCCGCATCATCGCCATGTCCGTCCCCTACCTCCGGTGGGGAGGCCCCACTCCGCTGCCCATCCGTCCTGACGAGGCACAGCTTACGGATTGACGGCCCGGCGCGCTGATAGGCCGCGCATGCGTCGTCAACCGGATTGTCAGTGCCGAGTGGGACCCTTGGAGGGTGGACGCAGACCACGGGACCGCGGTTCCCGCATCGGGGCGCGGGTCCCAAAGGCAGTGCTCAGAAGGGGGATTGGGCCGGTGAAGGGTGACCGTGTGGAGATAGTGGTGGACGCCGGGGACACGACGCGGACGTACGACATGGTGGCGAGCAGGGCGGGGCGCAGGGTCGAGACGGCGGTGCGCCGCGGAGTGGTGGAAGTGAGTGAAGTCACCCGCAGCGGCTCGGTGGTGCGGACCGCGCGCTTCATGGCCACCCGGGTGCTGGCCCTGGTCGAGCACCCGGTGCCGCGGGTCGACGACACGGAGGGACCCCTCCGGGAAGACCCCAAGACGTGACGGCCGTTCTCCACCCAGGGGAGTAGCCGGTCCGGTCCGCCGTCATCCTCCGGGAGGCCCGCCAATCGATACGAGGGCATGACGCCGGGGGTGCGCGGCGCACCTAATGTTGAGGTCAAGCGGCGGGCGTAGCACTCGTCCCCCGAGGTCAGACGCCCGCCGCTCCGGAAACGACAGGAGAAGGACGATGGCGGACACCGCAGGACGCACGATGATCCGGGCCCGTGGGCGCCGGGCCGTCGACGCCTTCGGCGCCCTGGGCGCCCTCGGCGGCCGGCAGTCCGGGCGGACGCGCCATCCGCTGATCGCGGCGGCGATGGTCCTGCCGCTGGCGGTTCTCCTGGCCGTGGCCTTCGGCGGCTGGGACGCCGTCGTCACCCAAGCGTCGTCCGTGGCCGGAACACTGGGGCGCTGAGCGCCCCGAGGTCCGGGAGAGCGGCCCGGACCGGGGAAACCGGCCTAAACCCCGTGGGGACGGGGGTGCGGCGGACGGCACGAGTGGCCGGGTACCTGGGGAGGTACCCGGCCATCGCGCGTTCCGGACCGATTCGCCCGCGTACGGGCGGGCGCGTGGGCGGAGGATGGCATGGACATACGACAGCGGCCGGACCCGTTCCCGGGGTCCGGCCGCTGTGCTGTGTGGACGATACTGGGATTGAACCAGTGACCTCTTCCGTGTCAGGGAAGCGCTCTCCCGCTGAGCTAATCGTCCTCGGTGTCGCGGGTGCCGCTCTTGTCGCGTGCGCGATACTGGGATTGAACCAGTGACCTCTTCCGTGTCAGGGAAGCGCTCTCCCGCTGAGCTAATCGCGCGGGGGGACCTGTGAGGGTCCCGGTGGACGATACTGGGATTGAACCAGTGACCTCTTCCGTGTCAGGGAAGCGCTCTCCCGCTGAGCTAATCGTCCTTGGAGGTGGAGACGGGATTTGAACCCGTGTAGACGGCTTTGCAGGCCGTTGCCTCGCCTCTCGGCCACTCCACCCGGAGTGCGGGGTTCGGGAAGATCCCCACTTCGAGCGGACGACGAGACTCGAACTCGCGACATCCACCTTGGCAAGGTGGTGCTCTACCAACTGAGCTACGTCCGCAGGTGTCGTTGTGTCCGGTGCGCTTGCGCGTCCCGGCGACGTGTTGAACTCTAGCGGATTCCAGCGCCAGCTCAAATTCCGTTTGCCCAGCTTGCCGCGGGGTTCGTTTCCCCCGAGGCGGCCCGCGCCTTCCCCGGTCATAGACTCGCAAGCGTGTCCCACCTCTCCCCGATGGCCCGTTTCGGCGGGCTTCTCGCCCTTGACCTGCGCGACGTCACCAGCGACCCGGCGGCCCTGGACTCCTCGGGCTGGTGGGCGGTGACGGCCGATTTCGAGGGCGGAATGGTGTGCGCGCGCTTCGGGGACGTACGCCCCGCGCCCGTTCCCGCGCCGGGGCGCTGGCGCGGTCCCGCGCCTTTGGACTGGACCAGTTCCCTGGACCGGGGCGCGTACACCGCGGGCGTACGCCGCATACGCGAACACATCGCGGCGGGCGACGTTTATCAGGCGAATCTCTGCCGAATTCTCACGGCGCCGCTGCCGGACCCGGACGCGGCCGACGTGGACGCGCTCACCGCGCTGCTGGCCCGCGGCAACCCCGCCCCGCACGCCGGAACGATCCGGCTGCCCGCGCACGGCGTGGAGGTGGCGACGGCCTCGCCCGAGCTCTACGTGCGCCGGTCCGGCCGCACCGTCGAGTCCGGGCCGATCAAGGGCACCGGCCGGACCGCCGCCGACCTGCTGGAGAAGGACCACGCCGAGAACGTGATGATCGTCGACCTGGTCCGCAACGACCTCGGCCGGGTCTGCGCGAGCGGCTCGGTGACCGTGCCGGGGCTCTGCGAGATCGAGCCGCACCCCGGTCTCGTCCATCTCGTCTCCACGGTCCGCGGCGAGCTGCGCCCCGACTCGACCTGGGCGGACCTGCTCGGCGCGACCTTCCCGCCCGGCTCGGTCACCGGCGCCCCCAAGTCCAGCGCGCTGCGGATCATCGAGGAGCTGGAGACCGCGCCGCGCGGCCCGTACTGCGGCGGCGTCGGCTGGGTGGACGCCGACCGGGGCACGGCCGAGCTGGCCGTCGGCATCCGGACCTTCTGGATCGACCGGACGGCGGCCCGCGGACCCGTGCTGAGGTTCGGCACCGGCGCCGGCATCACCTGGGGCTCCGATCCGCTGCGGGAGTGGGAGGAGACCGAACTGAAGGCGGCCCGGCTGCTCGGGGTAGCGTCGGGAGCAGACGAGGCGACCGGAGGGATTCCACGGTGATAGGACAGTCCAGCGGGGTACCGGCCCCGACATCCCGGATCTGGATCGACGGGGCGCTGAGGGACGCCGACAGCGCGCGCGTCTCGGTCTTCGACCACGGGCTGACCGCCGGCGACGGCGTCTTCGAGACGCTCAAGGCCACGGCCGGCGGCGCTTTCGCGCTCGACCGCCATCTGCGCAGGCTGGCGGTCTCCGCGCGCGGCCTCGGGCTGCCCGAACCCGACCTCGACGAGGCGCGCGAGGCGTGCGCGGCGGTGCTGGCGGCCAACCCGATGGAGCACGGCCGGCTCCGGATCACGTACACCGGGGGGCTCTCCCCGCTCAGCTCCGACCGCGGCGACGCGGGCCCCACCCTGGTCGTCGCCCTCGGCGCGGCCAAGCGGCGGCCCGACACCACCGCCGTCATCACGGTCCCCTGGACCCGCAACGAGCGCGGCGCCCTCGCGGGGCTCAAGACCACCTCGTACGCGGAGAACGTGCTCGCCCTCTCCCGCGCGCACGAACACGACGCGACCGAGGCGCTGTTCGCCAACACTGTCGGCGCGCTCTGCGAGGGCACCGGTTCCAATGTCTTCGTCGTCCTCGACGGCGAAGTGCACACCCCGCCCCTCGCCTCCGGCTGCCTCGCGGGCATCACCCGCGCGCTGACGATCGAGTGGACGGGCGCCACGGAGACCGAGCTTCCGTTTGACGTGCTGGACCGTGCCGACGAGGTCTTCCTGACCTCCAGCCTCCGCGACGTGCAGGCCGTGAACCGGATCGGCGGCGACGCCGGCGAGCGGCTGCTGCCGGGCGCGCCGGGCCCGGTGACCGCGAAGGCGATGCGCGTCTTCGAGGAGCGGTCGACGGCCGAGCCGAATCCGTAAACCCCGTGACGTACGGCCGTGGGGGCGGGTACAACACCAACGTGACCACCACCCTGCGGCCGACCGCAGCAGAAGGGCGCACCGAGCACGGCGGGCGGTCCCGTCCGTACGAGGTCTGCGTCAACAGCCGCCCCGTGGGCGGGATCGAGCTGGCGACGGACGAACGCTTCGGCGCCTGTGTGGGGCGGATCGTGCGGCTCCGCATCGATGAGGCCGACCGGCACCGCGGCCGGGGCACGGTCGCCGCGCTCGCCGCGGAGGAGGTGCTGCGCGGCTGGGGGTGCGGCCGCGCGGAGCTGAGCGTCCCGGCCGCCGCGCTGCCCGCCCTCTCGCTCGCCGCCGCGCTCGGCTACACCGAGCGCAGCCGCAGCATGACCAAGGCGCTCACCACCGTCCCCGAGCTGCCCGCGGGCAGCGCCGTCCGCCCGATCGGGGCCGCCGAGTTCCCGGCCTGGCAGGCGGCGTCCAGGGAGGGCTACGTCCAGGAACTCGCGGAGCGGGGGCTGGGCCGCGCGGAGGCCATGGCCAAGTCCGCGGCCGACCACGTCGCGCTGCTCCCGGACGGCGCGGAGAGCGCCGACACGGCGCTGCGCTTCCTGGTCCACGACGGCGTGGACGTCGGCGCCCTGTGGGTGCGGCTGCGCGGCCCGAAGGGGCCCGGCGGCTTCGTCTACGACATCGAGATCGATCCCGGCCACCGCGGCCGCGGGCACGGCCGCACCCTGATGCTGGCGGCCGAGCGCGAGTGCCTGGCGGCCGGGGCGGACCGGATCGGGCTCAGCGTGTTCGCGGACAACACCCCGGCGGTGCGGCTCTACGCGTCACTCGGCTACGAGGCGACCGACAGCCACTTCTACAAGCCGCTGCTGTAGCCGGGGGCGGGCCCCACGGGCTCAGCCCCGGCCGCCGTCGGCGAGCAGGCGGTCGGCGATCTCCTCGATCCGCTCCCGCAGCCCCTCCTGGCTCTTGCCCCCGTCGAGCCGCTCCCCGCCGATCACATAGGTCGGGGTGCCCGTCACGCCGATGGCCTTGCCCTCGGCCTGGTCGGCGTCGACGATCAGCAGGTGCCGGCCGTCGACGAGCGCGGTGTCGAGCTCCTCGGCGTCCAGGCCGAGCCCGGCGGCCGCGTCCAGCAGAACCGGCCGCCCCTTCGCGCCGAGCTCCTCGGTCCTGGCGAGCACGGCCTCCACGTACGGCCAGCCCTGCCCCTGCCCGGCGGCCTCCTCGGCGGCCTGCGCGGCCTCGTAGGCGTGCTGGTGCTTCTCCAGCGGGAAGTGGCGCAGCCGGATCTCCAGCCGGTCGCCGTAGCGGGCGCGCAGCGCGTGGAGGTCGTCGAGGGCCCGGTGGCAGTCGGGGCACTGCAGCTCGCACCACACATCGAGAACGGGGCGGGCGGGGCTGTCAGGGCTGCTGGGGGTGGCGTGGCTCATGAGGCCAGTCTCCCAGCCGATGCGGCCCGCCGGGAACCAGGACCTGGGGAGGAGCCCTGCCCTTAGATCACCCCGAGATATGTCCCCGTCCGCCTCGGATCGTGGCACTCCGGGGGGCGTCCGGTGCAGGATGGTCAGGAGACCCCATCGGCAGGAGGACCGGATGCTGACCTCGACCATTTGCGCGGCGGTGTCCGCGGCGGGCCTGGGCATCGCCCTGCTGACGGCGTACCGCAAGCGCTTCCTCGCCGCGGCCCGGATAGCGGCCTATGCCCTGGTCCCCATCGGGCTGGTGATGACCGGCGTCATCGACTGGGTCAAGGACCTGGTGTTCAAGCCGAGCGTCTGGGTGGGCTTCGGCGTGCTCGCGCTCTCGGCCGTGCTCTTCATGGTGACCAGGGCCGTCGAGCGGCGCGGCGGCGGCACCCGCAAGGAGCGGCGGGCGGCGGCCGCGCAGCAGCGCGAGGCGATGGCCCCGGCGGCCTCGGCCCCCTCCCTCGGCCAGGCCCCCGCGGTCCGGCCCGCCGCGACGGCGGCCAAGCCGAAGGGCAAGGCGGCCGGCGGCGGGGAGGACTTCTCCGACATCGAGGCGATCCTGAAAAAGCACGGGATCTGACGAACTCGCGGACGGAACGGGCGTGTTGATCACCGCTCGGGGCGGCGCTGCGCCATCATCTGGCCTAGATGAACGACGAACAGGCCGAGATGACCGAGGAACCGCGCGGTTGCCTCTTCGCCCTTTCCCAGCCGCCGCTGATGTTCTTCCTGGCATTCATCGCCACGCTGATCCTGCTGACGGCGGTGCATGACCTCTACCCGTGGTGACGGTCGACGCCGGCCGCCGGGGACGCGCGCTCATCCGGCGGTCTCCCTGCGGCGCGCGCGGTAGGCGGCGACGTGCAGCCGGTTCCCGCAGGTGCGGCTGGAGCAGTACCGGCGGGAGCGGTTGCGCGAGATGTCGACGAAGGCGCGCCCGCAGCCCGGGGCCTCGCACCGACGCAGCCGCTCCCGCTCGCCGGCCACCACCAGGAACGCGAGGGCCATGCCGCCGTCGGCCGCCAGATGGTCGGCGAGCGAGGCGCCGGGCGCGAAGTAGTGCACATGCCAGTCGTAGCCGTCGTGGTCGCTCAGCCGGGGCGTGGTGCCCGCCTCGGCGACCATCGCGTTGAGCAGCGCGGCCGCGCTCGCGGCGTCCGGCGCGGCGAAGACCCGCTCGAACCGCTCCCGTACGGACCGTACGGCCGCCACGTCCGCGGCGCCGAGCGGGCCGACGTCGCCGAGGCCGCAGCCGGCCGCGTAGCGGCGGAGGCCGGCCGGATCGGCGAGGCCGTCCGGGCCGTCGCCGTGCCCGGCGGTGTTCACCAGGCTGACGACGGCGTCGAGCGCGCACCGGGTGTCGTGGTCGATCAGCACGGTTCGCTCCCTGGCCGGCGGGACGGGCGGCTGGCTTTCGAGGGAGCAGACTCTAGCGGCTCCGCGACACGACGGCGCCGTCGCGCGCGGCGGTTCCGCGGCGACGGCGCCGTTGTCCGTCATGTGCGCTGGTCGGGTCGGCCGTCCCCCCGAGTTAGGACGGCCGCTGCTGGTGCTCTCGCCGGCTCCGGTCCGGCCTCAGCTCTCGGCCAGGATGTGGGAGAGCTCGGTGTCGAGGTCGAAGTGACGGTGTTCGGTGCCTGGCGGCACCGCGGCGTCGGTCCGCTTCAGGAACGACTCCAGGGCCCGCGCCGGGGCCTCCAGCAGGGCTTCGCCCTCCGGAGAGCTCAGCGCGATGCAGACGACGCCCTGACCGTGGCTGCGGGACGGCCAGACACGGACGTCGCCGGTGCCCGTGGGCCGGTGCAGGCCCTCGGCGAGCAGGTCGCGGGCGAAGACCCACTCGACCGTCTCTTCGGCTCCGGTGTGGAAGGTGGCGTGCACGGCATACGGATCGGCCGTGTCGTACCGCAGACCTGCGGGTACGGGGAGTGAGGACTCGCTCGACACGACGAGGCGCAGGTGCAGCTCGCAGCTGACCGTGGTGTTCATAAGCGCCAGGGCCTTTCGCTCAGTGTGCGCTCGGGGATTCGCACGTCGGCGAAATCGACATGCCACCTACGGTGCCGTTGTAAACCCCTCTGCCCGCTTTGCGGGTCTTCGGGTAGCTCGGATGGCCGTACTCACCCCGCTTGTATACCGCCGTTCCAGTGAACATCGCGGTGCGTCGCGTTGACGCGGCGTCCACATCGCGTTGACGCGACGGTGAACTGGACCGTCCGCCGGGCGCCCCCGCCGTGGTCACGGCCACCGTCCGGCATGGGGTAATGTTTGCGCTGCGCAGGGGGCGATTAGCTCAGTGGGAGAGCGCTTCGTTCACACCGAAGAGGTCACTGGTTCGAACCCAGTATCGCCCACCCCCGACCGGAAGTCCGTGAGGCACAGCCCTTGCGGACTTCCGGCTTTTTGTGTGCGCTGACGGGCATGATCCGACCCCGGACCGCCGCCCTGCACCGCTACCGGTTCCGCAGCGACTGGCTCGTGGCCGCGCCCCCCGACGCCGTCTACGCGCTGCTGGCCCGCGCCGAGGAGTACCCGAGCTGGTGGCCCCAGGTCCGGGAGGTCCGGCCCCTCGACGAGCGCAGCGGCACCGCCCGCTTCCGGTCCCTCCTCCCGTACGACCTCGTCATCACCGCCCGCGAGCGGCGGCGCGACCCCGCCGGCCGGGTGCTGGAGATCGCGATGAGCGGCGACCTGTGCGGCTGGGCGCGCTGGACGGTGACCGCGCGCGGCGCCGGCTCGCGCGTCCGCTTCGAACAGGAGGTCCGGGTGTCCAAGCCGCTGATGCGCCGGCTCGCCATCCCCGGCCGCCCCGTCTTCCGCGCCAACCACGCCTGGATGATGCGGTGCGGCCGGCGCGGGCTGCGGGCGCGGCTGGCCGCCTCGGAGGGCGGCCCGGACGGGCGTCCGGGAATTTGAAGTACGGCGGCCGCGGCCTGTATTGTTCGGGGCGTCCCGCGGGGGAGACCCCGCCGGAGAATCGGGCGATTAGCTCAGTGGGAGAGCGCTTCGTTCACACCGAAGAGGTCACTGGTTCGAACCCAGTATCGCCCACCCCGAACAGGCCGGTCCGTCAACAGACGGACCGGCCTTCGTCGTTGGCCATGGGCACAGGGGTGTACCGAGGTACACCATGGGACGGGTGCGTTCCCCATCGTGCGGGCGCACCGTGCCCGCCTAGCGTTCGAGGAGTCCGCGAACGGCCGTCCGGCCGTCTGACCCCGGAGGGCGAACGACATGAACGCAGCGATGAGGGCCACGCTCTGGACGGTGTTCACCGCCTGCCTCGCCGTCAATGTGGCGGCGAGCCTGCTCATGGGCGAGAGCGCCCTGCAACTGGTGCTGAGCGTGATGGCGGGCGCCTGCGCGCTCGGGGCCGGCGTCGGGCTGTGGACCACCCGCCGGATCCGCTGAGCGCGCGCTCAGGCGGCGGCCGGGAGTTCGGGGCGCAGGGGCCACGCCGGGTCGCAGGTCTCCTGCGTGCCCTGCGTCGCGAACCACGCCTGGAGGCCGCGCGCCTGGGCCGCGTGCCACAGCGCCTGGCGGGCGTGGAGCTCGGCCGGGTTCAGCCGCCCGAGCCGGGCCGCGAAGCGGCGCCCCACGGCCCGTACGACCTCCAGTGAGGCGAGGGCGTCGGCCGCGGCCTCATGGGCGCCGGTCAGCTCCACCCCGTAGAGCTCGCACAGGTCCGTCAGCGTGCGGCGGCCCTTGCGGTAGCGGTCGAGGTGCTTGTCGAGGACGCGCGGGTCCAGTACGCACAGCGAGTACGTGCCCAGATAGTCCGGCAGCGTCGCGGAGCGGTGCCGCCGCAGCTCCCGGTCGAGCAGCGTCAGGTCGAACGGGGCGTTCATCACCACCAGCGGCGTGCCGTGCGCCGACACCGCGGCCAGGGCCCGCGCCACCTCCTCCAGCACCGGCGCCGGCCAGCGGCCGTGATGCTGGAGATACGCCCAGGTCAGGCCGTGCACCTCGGTCGCGCCGGCGGGCACGGGCACGCCGGGGTCGACGAGCCACCGCCGGATCGCGGGCGCGGTGCCCGGTTGGGACTGCATCACCAGGGCGGCCGAGACGATGCGGTCGTTCTCGACGTCAACCCCGGTGGTCTCGGTGTCGAAGGCGGCGAGCGGTCCCTCGTACCAGCACGGCTTGTCCACAACTCCTCGCATTCCCCTCGTAGTTGGCCGGTTCCCCGCCCCACCGGGTGATACCCGGCGAACGGTGTGTCCGAACCGCCCCTGTTTGGCGGGTAGTTCGCGGGGAGACAACACAGGTGTACGGACCCGATGGATCGGTGAAGCCCGGAGGTCGAATCGGCCATGGCGCTCACGCAGCCCGACCCGGGCGGGCTGTCGTCCGGGCGGGCGGCGCCGCCGCGCGGCTCGCTCGCCACCACCGCCTGCATGGAGACCCTGCAAGTCGGCTATCTGCACGCCGTCACGGCCGCCGCGGGGTGCTCGCTGGCCCAGCCCTTTCCGGACAGCGGCATCGACTGGCACGTCAGCCACAGCGCGCCCGGCCACGCCGTCGACGACGAGGTGACGATCAAGGTGCAGCTCAAATGCACGTACCAGATCGCGCCCCGCCCCAGCGGCCCCGCCTTCTCCTTCACCCTCGACAACGGCCACCTCGCCAAGCTCGCGCGCACCCCGGTCGCCGTCCACAAGATCCTCGTCGTGATGCTCGTACCGCGGACCCAGGACGCGTGGCTGCGGGCCGGGCACGACCGACTCGAACTGCGGCACTGCTGCTACTGGACCAACCTGGCCGGACACCCGGTGACGGGCAGGCGCAGGACCACCGTGCGGATTCCGACCACGCGCGTCTTCGACGACCGCGCGCTCTGCGAGATCATGGCGCGGGTCGGGGAGGGAGAGACCCCCTGATGCACCGGCCGACCGACCAGCCCGCCCACCCCCCACGCCCCCTGACCGCCGAGGGCGTCGACCCCGCCGTCCTCGGCGCGCTGCTCGCCCGGCACGGCTGGCGGCGGCGCGGGGGAGCCGCCGGGCGCTACACCCACTGGGCCCCGCCCGGCGGGCCCGCGGGCGGCGCCAGCCTGCTCGTCCCCGACAGCCGGCGCTTCCCGGACGCCGCCGACCTGCTCGCCGAGGCGCTCACCGCGCTGGAGCGCAGCGCCGCGCCCTCCGCGCGGGAGGTCCTCGTCGCCCTGGCCACGCCGAGCGACGAGATCCACTGGCGGCGCGAGGTGCCCGAGCCCGCCGGGGGAGCCGCCGCCTGGAGCGCCCAGGAGCGGCTGCGCGACGGCGCCCGCGCCATGCTGCTCGCCGGGGCGCTCGCCGCCCGCGGCCGCGCCGGGTACTACGGCGCGCGGCACCGGCGGGCCGCAGAGGCTGCCCTCGACCGGCTCCTGGTGGGCCCGGCCCCCGGCGGCCGGGAACTGACGGTGTACGTACCGGTCGCGGACGGCCGCCCGACCGTCACGACGCTGCTGCGCGCCCTGCACGCCGCCCGCGACGCCACCGACTACCAGCGCGCCACCGGCGGCATGGAGGCGTTCGACGCGGCGGTCGAGGCCGGGGTGTGCCAGGAGCTGACCGAGGCGCTCGTGCTGCTCGTGCGCGGCTCCGAGGGCGTCCGGATCGCCGTGGACTGGTCGCCGGCGCTGGGCCCGCACGAGGGCTTCGCGGCCCGGCCCGAGCCCGTGGAGTTCTCCCCGGGCGACCTCCCCGCGCTGCGCGAGGCCGGCGCCCGGTACGTACGCGACGAGCCCTCGGTGCCCGTGCGGCTGACCGGCGCCGTGGTGCGGCTGCGCCGGGAGGGACCGGCCGGGCCCGGCAGCGTACGGCTGCGGGTGCTCTCCGGGGCCGACGTGGCGCAGGTGCGGATCGCGCTCGACGAGGACGACTACCGCCTCGCGGGCCACGCCCATCTCGTCGGGCTGCCGATCCGGGTCAGCGGCCGGCTGGAGAGCCGGGGCGGCTTCCGGCGGGTCACCGGGGCGAGCGGCGTCACCCCGGTGCGGGTCGACGACGCCGAGCGCGACCGGCTGCTGAAGTCGATGCACGAGAACCTGGACTTCTTCGAGGGGGCGTGCGGCGGCGAGTAGGCGCGCGGCGTGATCAGGCCGGGGAGGCGGTCGCCAAACCGTTTCGCGGTGCGGTCCGGCGGATCGGTACGATTCACCGTGCGCAGCGCCCGCTGCCGCAGGACCCATGTGTCAGGAGCTACCGGTGTCAGACGTCCGTGTGATCATCAAACGCGATTCCGCCGAACCGGAAGAGCGAGTGGTCACGACGGGCACGACGGCCGCCGCGCTCTTCGAGGGCGAGCGCGCGATCGTCGCCGCCCGCGTGGCCGGGGAGCTCAAGGACCTCGCGTACGCACTCGCCGACGGCGACGAGGTCGAGCCCGTCGAGCTCGCCAGCGAGGACGGCCTGAACATCCTGCGCCACTCGGCGGCGCACGTCATGGCGCAGGCCGTGCAGGACCTCTTCCCGGACGCCAAGCTCGGCATCGGCCCGCCCATCAAGGACGGCTTCTACTACGACTTCGACGTCGAGACCCCGTTCACCCCGGACGACCTCAAGCGCATCGAGAAGAAGATGCAGGAGATCCAGAAGCGCGGTCAGCGCTTCGCGCGCCGGGTGACCACGGACGACGACGCCCGCGCGGAGCTCGCGGACGAGCCGTACAAGCTGGAGCTCATCGGGCTCAAGGGCTCGGCCGCCGCCGACAGCGCGGACGGCGCGAACGTGGAGGTCGGCGGCGGCGAGCTGACCATCTACGACAACCTCGACGCCAAGACCGGCGAGCTGTGCTGGAAGGACCTGTGCCGCGGCCCGCACCTGCCGACGACCCGGAACATCCCGGCGTTCAAGCTGATGCGCAGCGCGGCCGCGTACTGGCGGGGCAGCGAGAAGAACAAGCAGCTCCAGCGGATCTACGGCACCGCCTGGCCGTCGAAGGACGAGCTGAAGGCGTACCTCGAATTCCTCGCCGAGGCCGAGAAGCGCGACCACCGCAAGCTCGGCTCCGAGCTGGACCTCTTCTCCATCCCGGACGAGATCGGCTCGGGCCTGGCCGTCTTCCACCCCAAGGGCGGCGTCATCCGCCGGGCGATGGAGGACTACAGCCGCAAGCGGCACGAGGAGGCGGACTACGAGTTCGTCTACACGCCGCACGCGACGAAGGGCAAGCTCTTCGAGAAGAGCGGCCACCTGGACTGGTACGCCGACGGCATGTACCCGCCCATGCAGCTCGACGAGGGCACGGACTACTACCTCAAGCCCATGAACTGCCCGATGCACAACCTGATCTTCGACGCGCGGGGGCGGTCGTACCGCGAGCTGCCGCTGCGGCTGTTCGAGTTCGGGACCGTGTACCGGTACGAGAAGTCCGGCGTCGTGCACGGCCTGACCCGCGCCCGCGGCTTCACCCAGGACGACGCGCACATCTACTGCACCAAGGAGCAGATGGCGGACGAGCTCGACTCGCTGCTGACCTTCGTGCTGAACCTGCTGCGCGACTACGGCCTGGAGGATTTCTACCTGGAGCTGTCCACCCAGGACCCGGAGAAGTCCATCGGCTCGGACGAGAACTGGGCGGAGGCCACCGAGACGCTGCGCAAGGCGGCCGGCAAGCAGGGCCTGGAGCTCGTCATGGACCCGGGCGGCGCGGCCTTCTACGGTCCGAAGATCTCGGTCCAGGCGCGCGACGCCATCGGCCGTACGTGGCAGATGTCGACGATCCAGGTCGACTTCAACCTGCCCGACCGCTTCGACCTGGAGTACACCGCGCCGGACGGCTCCAAGCAGCGCCCGGTCATGATCCACCGGGCCCTGTTCGGCTCGATCGAGCGGTTCTTCGCGGTGCTCCTGGAGCACTACGCGGGCGCGTTCCCGGCGTGGCTGGCCCCGGTGCAGGCCACCGGCATCCCGATCGGCGACGCGCACGTGCCCTACCTCCAGGAGTTCGCCGCCAAGGCGAAGGCCGAGGGGCTGCGCGTCGAGGTGGACGCCTCCTCGGACCGGATGCAGAAGAAGATCAGGAACGCGCAGAAGAGCAAGGTGCCGTTCATGATCATCGCCGGTGACGAGGACGTCGCGAACGGCGCGGTGTCCTTCCGCTACCGCGACGGCTCGCAGAAGAACGGCGTGCCCGTCGACGAGGCCCTCGCCGAGATCGTCAAGGCCGTCCAGGACCGCGTACAGGTCTGAAGCCCGCTGTCACGGTCAGCCGTCGCCCCGGAGTGGTCCACGACCGCCCCGGGGCGACGTCGCGTTCGGGCGAAGCCATATGCTGCACACCATGACGAGCGAGCCGGAACAGCAGATCGGAGTGGGGACGCAGGACGCCTTCCAGCGACTGTGGACGCCCCACCGGATGGCGTACATCCAGGGCGAGAACAAGCCGACCGGGCCCGGAGCCGAGGACGGCTGTCCGTTCTGTACCATCCCCTCGAAATCCGATGAGGACGGGCTCGTCATCGCGCGCGGCTCCCATGTCTACGCGGTGCTCAACCTCTACCCGTACAACGGCGGCCACCTCATGGTCGTCCCGTTCCGCCACGTCGCCGACTACACCGAGCTGGACGCGGCCGAGACCGCCGAGCTGGCGGAGTTCACCAAGCGGGCGATGACCGCGCTGCGGGCCGCCTCCGGCGCGCACGGATTCAACATCGGCATGAACCAGGGCGCGACCGCCGGCGCCGGCATCGCCGCCCATCTGCACCAGCACGTCGTGCCGCGCTGGGGCGGCGACACCAACTTCATGCCGGTCGTCGGGAGCACCAAGGTGCTGCCCCAACTCCTCGCGGACACCCGCCAGATGCTCGCGGACGCCTGGCCGCAGAGCTGACCGCTCCGCCGGCCCCGGACCAGGGGCGGTGCGGGACCGGCGGCACTCGGCGGTCCGCCGTGGCGTGACACCGCTTGAGACGGTCGAGGAATCGTTTCGCGATGCCGCGCCGCCCGCGGCCTGGTCGGCGCGGGGCGCCTGTCGCGTCCCCGGAGCGGTGGTGGACCGGGCACGGTCCCCGGGGTTCCGGCCCGTGGGGGTGAGGGCGGCGTCGGCCGATCGGGCTGACGGGGCGTCATGTGGGTGCGGCTGAACGGATGGACTCCGCCGACGCGGAGCGCAGATGTGCTCACCCGCGCCGTCGCCGTGGGTAATTGGTGTCAGCCGTCGACGTGGCTGCGCGCATGCTCCCGCCCGTACGCGCCCCCTGCCCCGCGCCCTGTCACCGGGCAGGGGCGGGGCGCGGGAGCGTGCCCCGGGCAGCCCCCGTCGTCCTCGGACCGCCGCCCCGAAGGAGGACCACCGCCATGAGCGAGACCGCCGTGACCAGCGCGTCGATCGCGGACCTGCTGGCTGTCGCGCCCCCGGAGCGCGACAAGAAGTGGCTGCGGGAGTGCCTCCAGGCCGCCGTCGCACTGGAGCTCGCCACCATCCCGCCGTACCTGTACGCGTACTGGTCCGTCCGGGACGCCTCCTCCGAACTGGCGGACGCCCTGCTGGGGATCGCCTGGCAGGAGATGCTGCACATGGGGCTGGCGTGCAACATGCTCACCGCCGCGGAGGGGCGGCCGTCCATCGTCGCGGCCGCTCGCGCCTACCCGAGCGAGCTGCCCGGCGGCGTCCGCCCGGGCCTCGTCGTTCCGCTGAAGGGGGTGGCGAGCGGCATCGCCGACCCTCGGGACGCGCTGAAGGGCTTCATGGATATCGAGGAGCCGGAGAAGCCCGTGACGCCGTTCGCCGAGGGCCCCACGATCGGCCAGTTCTACAAGGAGATCGAGAAAGAGCTGCCCGCGATCGCCGACAAGTACGGCTTCGGAGGCGGGGTCCAGGTCAGCGGACACATCGGCGGGGACATACTGCGGCGCGCCGACACGAAGGAGAGCGCCCTCGCCGCCATGCGCACCATCAGGGAGCAGGGCGAGGGCACCAGCGCGTCGCCCAACGGGAGCACCGACCCCGCCGACCGCGCGCACTACTACCGCTTCGCCGAGCACTGGAAGGGCAGGCGGCTCCAGCAGTTGCCCCCGCCCCACCAGGACAAGTGGGACTTCACCGGCGAGGCCGTCGAACGGCCGGCCCTGTACCCGTTGGGCGAGGTGCCCGCGGGCGGCTGGGAAGCCGCCGGCGACCTGCGCGCCGCCCTGGACGACTGCAACGCGGCCTACGGGCGGCTCCTCGGCGGCCTCGAAGCCCTGTGGAGCGGCCCGGCCGCGGAGAAGAGCGTCGCGGAGGCGATGGGCGTGATGGGCGCCATGGCCCAGTCCGCGGCCCGCCTCATCGCGTTGCAGAAGGACTCCGCCGGCGAGATCCGCGGACCGGAGTTCCGGCCCGTGCGCGGGGCCTGAACCACTCCGCCGTTCAAGAGCCCTGGTCGAATACGGCCTCCGGTCCGGAACGCTCAAGCCCCGAGCCCGTACGCCCCTACTCCGCGCCCCCAGCCCACGCGGCGCGCCCTCCGGCCCCTCGCCGCGCCGACCGTCCGGCGGTACGGGTCCGGCGCGCGCCCGGCCGCACGTCCGAGCCCGTACCGCTCCGTCACCGGGAGAGCCATGACCAGTCTCGACCTCAAGGACATCCACTCCGTGCGCGTCCACCCGGGCATCGGCTTCGCCCGGGTCGGCAACAGCCCGGACGGCTATTTCACCGGGCCCGAGATCCCGGGCGCCGCCCCCGCGCCGGACGGCGGTCTGTTCAAGGACGGCGAAGGCCGCGTCAAGCGCCAGGCGGCCCGGTTCCGCTGCTACGGCTTCAACGAGGCCGGGGACCAGTGGGTCGAGCTGACTCACCGCGCCGGCGTCAGCGTCGAGTGGACCGTGAACCTCGTGAACAAGAAGGCGTGCGCCCAGGGATTCGGGAGCGAGGCATACCGCAACAAGAAGCGGGAGCCCGAGAAGCCGCACGACGAGGCGGGCCGCAAGGCCCTGACGATCGCTCCCGGGCCGATGCGGATCAGTGGACCCGGGCAGCGCGGGCCCAGCGCGGTCGGCGAGATCACGCTGGAAGGCGTGAAAGAGCGGGTGGCCCTCGGGGAGCTGCGCACCGACGAGGAGGGCCGCCTCCTGGTACTGGGCGGCGACGGACGCTCCGGTTCACCCCTCCACCGCCCCCTGGACAGCCCTTTCGACAATGACGGCTGGTGGGACAGCACCTCCGACGGCCCGGTCGACGCCGTCGTGCGCATCGACTGCGCGGGCGAGTCGCGGGAGTTCAGGGCCGTACGGGCGTGGGCGGTCGTCACGCCGCCCAAGTACGCCCCGCACCTGGACACCGTCGTCACCCTGTGGGACCGGCTGGAGGACCTCTTCCGCCCGCCGACCGATGACGAGGTCCCCTCGTATACCTTCGACATTCAGCCGGTGCTGGCCCGCGCCCGGCACATGCAGGCGGTCTTCGAGGCGGCGGCGGGCCACCACATCTCCTGGCCGGAGCCCCTGTACGGCTACTACGCCCGCCGCAAGATCGACAGCTGGCTCAGCAAGGACGGCAACCCGGACGGGTCGATGCCCCGCCTCGCCGCCGGCGACGGCGACTCGAAGTTGACAAGGCGTCAGCTCGCCGTGCTGCAGAAATGGCGCGACGGGAACTTCCTGCGGGACTGGCGGGCCGGCGCACCGCGAGCCGTCACCCCCGGCGGACTCGACCGGGCGGCCCTGGAGGCATGCGTCGGCAAGGCGTTCTTCCCGGGCATCGAGGCGGGGGCTTTCTTCCTCGAACCCGGCCACTGGTCCGGCGGAGACATCGCGAGCCTGCGCTTCGCCCACACGGTGGAGCCGGGCGACGTCACCAGCCGGATGGCCCTGCCCTGGCAGGCCGACTTCCATGCCTGCGGCAGCGAGTGGTGGCCGGTCCCCCGGCCGAACGAGGCGATCCCCAAGGGGCAGAGCGGCTACAAGGACTGGGCACGTGAGTGGGCCGGGGACGCGGGCGCCATGGCGGACAACTGGCACCGCCTCGGCTTCGTCGTGCCCGACGAGGCGGGGCAGTACCGGGAGACGGAGCGCGGGGACTGGACGGAGAGCACCCGGCTGCCGCCGCCCGAGGGCCAGTGGAGCACCCTGGCCGCGGCCGCCGCCACGACCGCCGCCTGGCAGCCGGCCGACCGGCTCACCGGCCAGGACCTGGCCCTCTACGGCCGGGGCGAGCTCACCGCGGACACCGAGCACACCTGGCGCTTCCGGCTCACCGAGGAGGACCGCGCCATCGAGATCACCGTGCGCGCGCCCGTCCCGCAGGACCTCGACGTACGCCTCGCGAGCCCCCTCGGCCCCCTCGCCGACGACGACCCCCGCCGCACCGGAATCCGCTACGACGACGCCCTCGTCCTGCGCGTCGCGCTGCCTGTCGAAGCCCTGCCCCAGCGCTACGCCGGCGCCGGCCTGTGGAGCCTGAGCGTCAGCGCGCCGCGCGGCGGCGCGATGGCCTACCAGGTCGCCGTCGCCGTCGACTCCCGCGTCCACCTGGGCGGGGCCGCCGCCACCCGGGCCCCGGACGGCGCGCTCACCGTCACCACCGGCCTGGACGAGCGTCCGCCGCGTGAGGCGGCCCTCGTGACGGCCGAGGGGGACGAGCTGCCGCTGGCGGAGGGCGGCGCCCCCGGCGCGTACACCCTGGCGGGCGGCGACGGGCAGCCGGCGGCGGGGGCCCGCGAGCCGGGCGCGCACACCGCCGCGGGCGGGGCCGGCCCCCTGCGCCTGCGGGTCACCGGAAGCTCCCGCCTGGGCCACCCCTACGCCCGCGACCGCTTCCTGGCCGTCGGCGACGGGCGATGAGCCCGCCCGCCGGCCGGCCCCGGCGGCGCGGATGACCCCGGCGGACGTGGCCGTGGTCGGCGGCGGCCCGGCCGGGTCCGCGGTGGCCTGGCACCTCGCCGCCGCGGGCGCCTCCGTCGTCCTCGTCGACGACGCCCGGGGCCCATGGCGCCCGGTGGGACAGCAGTTGTCCCCGGCCGCCCTGCCCCTGCTGCGGGACCTCGGCGTCGCCGACCGGCTGACGGCCCCGGCCGCCGCCCCCGTCCACGAGGCCCGCAGCGTCTGGTCCCACGAGAGCGCCGTGGATCTGCGGCCGGCCCTGTTCAGCGCGTACGGCCCGCCGCTGGCCGTCGACCGCGCCGCACTGGACGCCCTCCTGCGCGACGCCGCCCGTCGAGCGGGCGTCCGAACGCTGCGGGCCCACGTGAAGGCGGCGCGCGGGCCCGGCGGATGGCACCTGACGGCCGTGTCGCCGGCCGGACGTCCGGAGCCGGTGGCGGGCCCCGCGGCCGTACTGGTCGACGCCACCGGCGCGGCCCGGGCCCGCGCCCGGCGGCTGCCCTGGCACTCGGCGGACCGGCTGCGCTGCACCGTCTGGCGCGCCCGCCCCGCCGACGTCGGACGCCAGTCGTGGTCCCTGGTCGAGGCGGTGGCCGACGGCTGGTGGTACAGCGCGCCGACGCCCGGCGGCGGCCTGACGCTGATGCGCGTCCAGGACCGCACCGCCGTGCACGCCGCCTCGACGCCGCCGCCCCGCACCGCCCAGCGCCTGGCGGACCTCCCGCTGCCGACCCCGGCCGCCGTCCGGGCCGTCCCCGTCGGCTGCGCGGACCCGCCCTGGGCCGACGGCCTGGTCGCGGCGGGCGACGCCGCGCTGGCGCTCGACCCGCTCTCCTCCGCCGGCCTCCACCACGCCCTCGGCCTCGCCCGGCCCGCGGCCGCCGCCGCCCTCGGCCTCCTGCGTCGCGACCCGCGCACCGCCGCCGCCTACGGCCGCCTCGTCGGGGAGGCGCTCGCCCGGCACCTGACCGTCCGGCGCACCGTCCACGCCGCCGCCGCGCCCCGGTACACCGCCGAGCCCTTCTGGCGGCGCCGGGCGGCCGGCGGATAGGCGCCGCCTTCCGAGGCGTCCGTGCCGGCCCTGCCCCGCCCCGGCTCCGCTTCAGCCGGCGGCGGTCCGCGGCACCGGCCCGCAGCCGACCCGCCGCACCGGCCGTACCTGCCTGAGCGGGCCCGGAGAGATGAGATCCAGCCGGGTTTCACCCGAAAACCGGGTTGGCGCGCGCATCGCGGGCAAAGGCGTTCTGATGGTTCGGTGACCTTCCTCCACCGCCGCGGGGTGCTGCGCGCCGCCGCGGGGACCACAGCCGCCGGGGCCGCCGCGGCGCTGCTGCCGGGCTGCGCGCACCACCGCACCGCGGCCGACGCCCGGCACGCGCCGTCGGCCGCCTGGGACGCGGCGACCACGCCCGTACCGGCGAGGCCGGCGGCGCCGCGCGCGCTGCCCGCGGGGCTCCCGGCGCAGATCGCGCACGGGCCGCGCGGCGGCACCGCGGTGGCCCTCACCTTCCACGGCCGCGGCGACCCGAAGCTCGCGACCGCCTTGCTCGCCGAGGCCGAGCGGGCCGGGGCCCGGCTGACCGTGCTGGCCGTCGGCGCCTGGCTCGACGAGGCGCCGCGGATGGCCCGCCGGGTGCTCGACGGCGGCCACGAGCTGGGCAACCACACGATGCGCCACCTCGACATCTCCACGATGTCCGGTGCCGCCGCGTACGCGGAGATCACCGAGTGCGCCGACCGGCTGCGGCGGCTCACCGGTTCCATCGGCCGCTGGTTCCGGCCGTCCCGTACGCAGTACGCCACCGAGCGCGTCACCCGGCTGGCCGCCAGGGCCGGCTACCCGCACGTCCTCTCGTACGACGTGGACTCCCTCGATTTCACCGACCCGGGCGGCGAGGCCGTGCGCCGGACCGTCCTGGCCGCCGTGCGGCCCGGCTCGGTGGTGTCCCTGCACTTCGGGCACGCCGGCACGCTCACCGCGCTGCCCGGCATCCTCGACGGCCTGCACCGGCGCGGACTGCGCGCCGTGACCACTACGGAGCTGCTGACCTCATGACTGCCCTCATGACCGGGCCCACTCCTCGCACCGTCCGCCGCACCGCCCTGCTCGCCGTCGCCGGCGTCCTGCTCGCGACGGGCTGCGGGGGCGGCGGCCACCGGAACGAGGCCGCCGACCGCACCCCGCGGCCGCACGCCTCCTCCCACACCCCCGACGACGGGCTGCCGGGCATGCCGCCGCTGCTGGACCCGCACGACCTCTACGCGGCGGACCGGCCGAACGCCCTCTCCCCGGTGGTGAAGGACTTCCCCTCCCGCGTGTACGTGCCGAACACCAACTCCGACACGGTCAGCGTCATCGACCCGAAGACGTACAAGGTCGTCAGGACGATCCCGGTGGGGCGGCAGCCGCAGCACGTCGTGCCGTCCTGGGACCTGAAGACGCTGTGGGTCAACAACGACCTCGGGCACTCGCTCACGCCCCTGAACCCCGCCACCGGGAAGACCGGCAAGCCCGTCGACGTGCACGACCCGTACAACCTCTACTTCACGCCGGACGGCAAGTACGCCGTCGTGATGGCCTCCATGGACCGCGAACTGGTCTTCCGCGACCCGCACACCATGGCGGTGAAGAAGACCGTCCCGGTCAGCTGCCAGGGCGTCAACCACGCCGACTTCTCACCCGACGGGCGGTACTTCATCGTCTCCTGCGAGTTCTCCGGCGAGCTGCTGAAGGTCGACACCGCGGCCATGAAGGTGACCGGCAAGCAGAAACTGCCGTTCAAGGGCGCGATGCCGCAGGACGTGAAGATCTCCTCGGACGGCAGGACCTGGTACGTGGCCGACATGACGGCCGACGGGGTGTGGGTCCTGGACGGCGACGAATTCACCGAGCCGCGCCTGATGCGCACCGGCAAGGGCGCGCACGGCCTCTACGTCTCCCGCGACTCGAAGTCGATGTACATCTCCAACCGCGGCGAGGGCACGATCTCGGTCCTGGACCTCCCCAGCCGCAAACTGGTGAAGAAGTGGAAGCTGCCGGACGGCGGCAGCCCCGACATGGGCGGGGTCTCCGCGGACGGCAAGGTGCTCTGGCTCTCCGGCCGGTACGACGCCGAGGTCTACGCGATCGACACCGGCAGCGGCCGGCAGCTCGCCCGTATCCCCGTCGGCAGCGGCCCGCACGGACTGGCGGTCTACCCGCAGCCCGGCCGCTACTCGCTCGGGCACACGGGGATCTTCCGCTGACGATGTGAGGGACGCGCGAGGAGGCCCGTCAGCCCGCGTAGTCGTCCGCCTTGCGCGGCGACGGGTCCTGGATCGCGCCGCTGAGGAACGCCGCGCGGTTGCCGAACTTCGTGACGTCCACGCCGTTCTCCTCCAGCACGCGCAGCGCGGCCTCGTGCACCACCCGCAGTACGGGCGTGGCCGCGCGCATCGCGTCGTCCGCCATGAACCGGTGCCGCCAGGGCTTGTCCGCCCAGGCGTGCCGCAGGCCGAAGGGCTCGGGCAGCTTGAGCTTGCCGCCCCAGTACTCCAGCAGCGGCGGGTACCAGGTCAGGGGGGCGCGCGCGGTCAGCCGGGCGATCTCGCGGGCGTGCACGATCGGCAGGGTCTTCTGGGTCGGCGCCCAGAACTTCAGCCCCTTGATCTCCTTCGTGCGGGCCTTCGGCTTGTTCGAGAACATCGGGTGCACGGGGCCCAGCGCGTGCCCGGTGATCTCGATGCGCAGGGTCTTGTGCAGCACCGTGACCGTGATCAGCAGGGTGATCACCAGCTGGCCGTCCCAGAGCACGAACTGCACGCCCAGGTAGTGGCGGTTGCCGCTGCCGAACTGCTGCTCGTTGCAGATCTTCTGGAGCTCCGAGCCGCGTATTTCGTACGAGCCCTTCTCGCCGCCGCCGGGGCGCGAGACCTCCGAGGCGCCCTCCCCGATGGGGGAGACCACCCAGTGCTCCACGAACGGCGGGGTGAAGCCGCCGGTGTGCAGCGGGCTGCGCTCCAGGAGCTGGAGCTGGTCGTGCACCGCCCGCACCACGTCCCAGCTGCGGAAGGGGTGGATCTCCTTGTCCGGGTCGCTCGGGATCAGGTCCTCGGCCAGCTGCCAGCTGCCCCAGCGGGTGCCCATGCCGAGTATGCCCTTGGGCCCGGCGTAGTAGACGACGTTGCTGCGCTGCTCCGCGCTGAGGTGGGCCAGGCTCTGGCGCAGCCGCTCGGCCGCGCTCTCGCCGGGGTTCTTCGGCACCGCCTCGGGGATCTTCGCGCCCACTCCGCCGCCCGCGAGGAGGCCGGTCCAGCGGTCGCGGAGGTCCTTCGCGGTGCGCTCGCAGACGATCTTCGCCCAGTAGCCGCCGATGAGCGGCGCGACGAGCATCGCGCGCAGGTAGACGCCCCAGAACCCGTCGAACGGCAGCCGGATCATGAAGATCACGCCGAGGATGCCGAGGGCGAGGAGCAGCGCCGTGCCGAGGAAGCCGGCCCGCTTGTTCTGGGCGCCGGCGATCAGCCGGCGGAGCTGGAAGGCGCCGAGCCACAGCAGCACGCCGGGCAGGAAGAGCACCCCGAAGACGACCATGATCACGGTCAGCTGGGTGTCGCGCTGCTTGCGGATGCGCAGCGCGGCCAGGCAGTGCTCGACGACGGTCTGCGGCTCGATGCCGAAGGACTGGATGAGCGGCTTGCGCCCGGCGTCGATCATGCGCTTCTGCACGGCCCGGGAGAACGCCTCGCCCAGGTTGGGTTCGAGCAGCGCGAACCGGGGCTTCTGCACCTCCGAGGTGGCCGTGTCCGAGTTGGCCTTGAGCAGCTCGTCCATCGGGCCGTCCCGGTACGCCGCGGAGGCGATCGCCTGCGTCGCCGCCGTCTGTCCGGCCGCGCCCGAAAGCGGAACCTGCGCTCCCGGACTGAAGTCGAACGCGTCCCCTATTGTCACTACCGCCCCCAACGCCGCGCACACCTGGTGATGCGGTCTGTTCCCGACTCCCGCTCACGCCACACCTTGTGAGCTGCCGATCCAGCGTATCGGCGCTGTCCACCCCATGTCGCCGGAGATCGGGAAGCGGGTCGGGAACCCGCCCGCCGCAAGCGAGTTGCGGCGGGCGGCTTGCGAACTATCGACCGTTCTCGGCCTGTTCCCGGATGCGGTCGGAGAGCTGCGCCGGCATCGGCTCGTGACGCGCGTACGAACGGCTGAACCGCCCGGTGCCGTGCGACAGCGACCGCAGGTCCACCGCGTACCGGCCGATCTCGATCTCCGGGATCTCGGCCCGTACGAGCGTGCGCTCCGCCCCCGACTGCTCGGTGCCCACCACCCGGCCGCGCCGCCCGGAGAGGTCGCTCATCACCGCCCCGACGTATTCGTCCGAGACCAGCACCTGGACCTCGGCGACCGGCTCCAGCAGATGGATACGGGCGTCGGCCGCGGCCTCGCGCAGCGCGAGCGCGCCCGCGGTCTGGAAGGCCGCGTCCGAGGAGTCCACCGAGTGCGCCTTGCCGTCGAGCAGGGTGACCCGCACGTCGACGAGGGGATACCCGGCGGCGATGCCACGCGCGGCCTGGGCGCGCACGCCCTTCTCCACGGAGGGGATGAACTGCCGGGGCACGGCGCCGCCCACCACCTTGTCGACGAAGTCGATGCCGGAGCCGGGCGGCAGCGGCTCCACCTCGATCTCGCAGATCGCGTACTGGCCGTGGCCGCCCGACTGCTTCACATGCCGCCCGCGCCCCGCGGCCTTCCCGCCGAACGTCTCGCGCAGCGAGACCTTGTGCGGCACCGTGTCGACCTGCACGCCGTACCGGGTGCGCAGCCGCTCCAGGGCCACGTCCATATGGGCCTCGCCCAGGCACCACAGGACCACCTGATGGGTGTCGGGGTTCTGTTCCAGCCGCATCGTGGGGTCCTCGGCGACGAGGCGGCCGAGCCCCTGCGAGAGCTTGTCCTCGTCGGCCTTGCTGTGCGCCTCGATGGCGACCGGCAGCAGCGGGTCCGGCATCACCCACGGCTCCATGAGGAGCGGCGCGTCCTTGGCGGAGAGCGTGTCGCCGGTCTCCGCGCGGCTCAGCTTCGCCACACAGGCCAGGTCGCCCGCGATGGCCTCCGGGACCGAGCGCTGCACCTTCCCGAACGGCGAGGACAGGGCGCCGACCCGCTCGTCGACATCGTGGTCCTCATGGCCGCGGTCCTGGAGGCCGTGGCCCGAGACGTGCACGGTCTCGTCCGGGCGCAGCGTCCCCGAGAACACCCGGACCAGGGAGATCCGGCCGACGTACGGGTCGGAGGAGGTCTTGACGACCTCCGCGGCCAGCGGGCCCGCCGGATCGCAGACCAGCGGGGCCCGCCGGGCGCCGCCGGGATGAGTGACGGCGGGCGCCTCGCGCTCCAGCGGGGTGGGGAACCCGCCGGTGATCAGCTCCAGCAGCTCCACGGTGCCCAGGCCCTGCCGGGCGCCCTCGGCGGCGGGGGCCGCGGCCAGGACGGGGTGGAACCTGCCGCGCGCCACGGCCCGTTCGAGATCCTCGACGAGCGTCTTGGCGTCGAGCTCCGCGCCGCTGAGATAGCGGTCCATGAGGGTCTCGTCCTCGCTCTCGGCGATGATCCCCTCGATGAGCCGGTCGCGCGCCTCCTGGATCAGCGGCAGCTGCTCCGCGTCCGGCGCGGTCTCGGTCCGCACGCCCGTGGAGTAGTCGAAGACCCGCTGGGAGAGCAGCCCGACGAGACCCGTGACGGCCGCGTGGCCGTCGGCGCCCTCGGCGCCGCGCAGCGGCAGGTACAGGGGCAGCACGGAGTCGGGGGAGTCGCCGCCGAGGGCCCGCCGGCAGACCGCCGTCATCTCCTCGAAGTCGGCGCGCGCGGCTTCGAGATGGGTGATGACCAGGGCGCGCGGCATGCTCACCGCGGCGCACTCGTCCCACACCATGCGGGTAGCGCCGTCCACGCCGTCGGCCGCCGAAACGATGAAGAGGGCCGCGTCCGCTGCCCGCAGACCGGCCCTCAACTCCCCGACGAAATCGGCGTAGCCGGGGGTGTCCAACAGGTTGATCTTTATGCCGCCCCACTCCACGGGGAGCAGCGACAGCTGCACCGAGCGCTGCTGGCGGTGCTCGATCTCGTCGTAGTCGGAGGCACAGCCGCCGTCCTCGACCCGTCCGGCCCGGTTCACCGCGCCGGTCGCCAGCGCGAGGGCCTCCACCAGGGTCGTCTTCCCGGACCCGCTGTGGCCGACCAGCACCACATTCCGTACGGAGCTGGGTTGGTCGGCCGTCACTGCCCTGCCGGCGGCCCCTGGGTGCGTACTCGTCTTGTCGCCCATGTGTCTCGCCTCCCGGTCGACACTGCGGTAGGTCGAGCTTTCCACCGGGGCCATGGTGCGTCCATACATCGCACACGCGGCCGTAACGGGACCGGCCGGACGAAGATCGACTCATCGGCCGGAAATGGACCTTCGGGAGACGGGCCTTCGGCTCTTTCAGCCTTGCGGCCTTTCAGCTCTTTCGGCTCTCTCGGCCTGTCAGCGCGAGCTGACCGCGCCCGTGTCCCAGGCCCAGGCCGCGATCTCGACGCGGTTGCGCACCCCGAGCTTCGTCTGGACGCTCGCCAGATGCGTCTTGACCGTGGACAGGGACAGGAACAGCTCCTGGCAGATCTCCTGGTTGGTCCGCCCGACCGCGACCAGCCGCACCACCTCCGACTCCCGCCCGGTGAGCGGCGCGGGTCCCGCCTGCGCGGCCGGCTTCCGCCGCTGCTCGCCGAGGCGCGCCAGCAGCCGTACGGTCACGGCCGGGGAGACCAGCGCGTCGCCGCGCGCCGCCGCCCGTACCGCCTCGACGAGCAGCCCCGGCCCCGCGTCCTTGAGGAGGAAGCCGCACGCCCCGTGCCGCATCGCGGTGTAGAGGTAGTCGTCCTGGTCGAAGGTGGTGACGATGACCACCCGCAGCGGATCGGCGGCGTCCGGGCCCGCGAGCACGCGGGTCACCTCCAGGCCGTCGAGTCTCGGCATCCGCACGTCCACCAGGCAGACGTCGGGGCGCAGCCGGCGGGCGGCCTCGACGCACTCGGCGCCGTCCGCGGCCTCGCCGATCACCGTGATGCCGGGCTGCGCGTCGAGGATCAGCCGGAAGCCGGTACGGACCATCTCCTGGTCGTCGGCGATGAGTACGGTCGTCGTGGAGCTGCTCACCCGGGAGATCCTGCCATGGGCCCCGCACCGGCCGGCGCGGGGAAGGCGGCGGCGACCAGCCAGCCGCCGTCCGCCGTCGGCTCGGCCCGCAGCTCGCCCTCGACGGCCTCCACCCGCTCCCGCAGTCCGAGCAGCCCGAAGCCGCCGCGCCCGCCGAGCGGCGTGAACCGCCGTTCGGCGGAGGGGGCGTTGCGGATCTGGACGGTCAGCCGCTCCCGGTCCGCGTCGATACGGACGTCGGCCGTGGCGGCGGCGGGCGCGTGGCGGCGCACATTGGTCAGCGCCTCCCGCACCACGCGCTGCACGGACGTCTCCACCTCGGGTCCCAGCCGGGCCCGCCGCGCCGCGTCGGTGACCTCCAGGGCGACCGGCGGGCCGCCGTTGCGGGTGAACTCGGCCACGAGGGACGGGAGTTCATTGAGCGTGTCGCCCGGCCGCAGGGGTTCGCCCTCCTCCTCGCGCAGCACGCGCACCAGCCGTCGCATCGAGTCCAGCGTCTCCGTCCCCGCCCGCTCGATGCTCTCCAGCAGCGGATCCACCTGCTCGGGCGCGGTCTCCCGGACGGTACGGGCGGCCTGCGCCTGGATGACGATCCCGGTGACGTGGTGGGCGACGAAGTCGTGCAGATCGCGGGCGAGTTCGCGCCGCTCGCCGTCGCGCACGGCGGAGATCGCGCGGACCCGGCGGCCGTCGAGTACGCGCAGATAGCTGCCGAGCCCGACGGCGGCGCCGACGAAGAAGGTGAGGAGGAAGGAGAAGGCGACCATCAGGTTCAGCTCGGCCATGCGCAGCGGCACCACGATGACCGCGAGGCCCAGGGCCGCGCTCAGCACGGCAGTCGTGCCCGGCGGCCCCTCCCTCCGCGCGACGCGCGTGAGGGCCAGCAGCAGGCAGGCGGTCTCCAGGAGCCCCCACGCGCCGTCCACGATGCGCTCGCCGGGCATGAGCAGGAAGCCGGTCAGCAGCCAGGAGAGGCCGACCGCGGCGGCGGTCCGCCAGGTCAGACGGCGCGGGCGGGCCGCGGGCAGCAGCACCAGCGCGGCGATCAGCGGCCCGACCACGGGGAGCAGCCAGGCCCGCGGGCCTGCGCCCGGGTGGCCGGCCGTGGCGGAGGCCAGGTCGGCGACCCACAGCAGGACGAGGGCCGCGTACAGCGCGCAGACGGCCAGGTGCTGGGCGCGGAGACGGGGGAGCGGTGCGCGATCTTCCACGGCTCCCAGGCTACGGAGCGGGTGCGGGCCGCGGGGTCGGCCGATCGGCCGATACGGGCTCGGGGCACTCGACCGCTCGGCCGGTCTTCGGCGGCGGCGGGCGCGTACGGGCCGGGGCCGGGGCGACGACGGGAGCGCGGGGCGGCGGCGGTCCGTATGGGCCGCGGCGGGGGCGACGGCGCGAGCGCGGGGGCGGCGGCGGTCCGTACGGGCCGCGGCGGGGCCGGTGCGGCGGGCGCGTACGGGGCGTGACGAGCGCCATGGTCGCCGGACGCGATGCGTTCGCGGTGTGCGCGCGCCGCGTGACTACGATGGGCCAGCCGGTGGCCCCTTGGCCATCCGGCCCGATTCGACCTCCGGGAAGGCCATGCTGAACAAGTACGCGCGTGCTTTCTTCACGCGTGTTCTCACGCCGTTCGCCGCTCTGCTCATCCGGCTCGGTGTCAGCCCCGACGCGGTGACCCTCATCGGGACCGGCGGTGTCATGGCGGGCGCGCTGGTCTTCTACCCCCAGGGCGAGTTCTTCTGGGGCACCGTCGTCATCACCCTGTTCGTCTTCTCGGACCTGGTCGACGGCAACATGGCGCGCCAGCTCGGCCGCTCCAGCCGCTGGGGCGCGTTCCTCGACTCCACGCTGGACCGGGTCGCCGACGCCGCGATCTTCGGCGGCCTCGCGCTCTGGTACGCGGGCGGCGGCGACAGCCTCACCCTCTGCGCGGTGACGATCTTCTGCCTCGCCAGCGGCCAGGTGGTCTCGTACACCAAGGCGCGCGGCGAGGCGATCGGCCTGCCGGTGAACGTCAACGGGCTCGTCGAGCGCGCCGAGCGGCTGGTCATCTCGCTGGTGGCCTGCGGCTTCTCCGGGCTGCACAAGTTCGGCGTGCCCGGCATCCAGGTGCTGCTGCCGATCGCCCTGTGGGCCGTGGCCGCCGGCAGCCTCGTCACGCTGGTGCAGCGGGTGGTGACCGTGCGCCGCGAGGCCGCCGAGGCGGACGCGCAGGGGAGCGGGACCGCATGAAGGACCAGCTGACCGACGCACTGTACGGGCTCGGCTGGAGCACCGTGAAGAAGCTGCCCGAACCCGTCGCCGCACGGCTCGGACAGCAGATCGCCGACACCGCCTGGAAGCGGCGCGGCAAGAGCGTGCTGCGCCTGGAGTCGAACCTGGCGCGCGTCGTCCCCGACGCCACCCCGGCGCGCCTCGCCGAGCTGTCGAGGGCGGGCATGCGCTCGTACCTGCGCTACTGGATGGAGTCCTTCCGGCTGCCGGCCTGGAGCGAGGACCGCATCCGGAGCGGCTTCGACCCGCAGGACGTGCACCACCTGGAGAACGGCCTGGCCAGCGGCCGGGGCGTGATACTCGCGCTGCCGCACCTGGGCAACTGGGACCTCGCGGGGGCCTGGGTCACCACGAAGCTGGGCGTGCCGTTCACCACGGTCGCCGAGCGGCTCAAGCCCGAGTCGCTGTACGACCGGTTCGTCGCCTACCGCGAGGGACTGGGCATGGAGGTCCTGCCGCACACCGGCGGCAGCGCCTTCGGCACGCTCGCCCGGCGGCTGCGCGCGGGCGGCCTGGTCTGCCTGGTGGCCGACCGGGACCTGTCGGCCTCCGGCGTCGAGGTGAAGTTCTTCGGCGAGACCGCGCGGATGCCCGCGGGCCCTGCCATGCTGGCGCGGCAGACCGGCGCCCTGCTGTTGCCGGTCACGCTCTGGTACGACGGGACACCGGTCATGCGCGGCCGGGTGCATCCGGAGGTCGAGGTTCCGGAGACCGGGACCCGCGCCGAGCAGGCCGCCGCCATGACCCAGCAGCTGGCCGACGCGTTCGCCTCGGGCATCGCCGAGCACCCGGAGGACTGGCACATGCTCCAGCGCCTGTGGCTCGCCGACCTCGAACCGCGGGCGGACGGGGCCGGGCCCCGGTCCGGCGCCGGCCCCAGACCTGAGCCCCACTCCGATGACAGCTCCGGAACGGAGAAGCCTTGAGGATCGGGATCGTCTGCCCGTACTCGTGGGACGTCCCCGGCGGCGTCCAGTTCCACATCCGCGACCTCGCCGAGCATCTGATCCGGCTGGGCCACGAGGTGTCCGTACTGGCCCCGGCGGACGACGAAACACCGCTGCCGCCGTATGTGGTCTCCGCCGGACGTGCCGTACCGGTGCCCTACAACGGTTCGGTCGCGCGGCTCAATTTCGGCTTCCTGTCGGCCGCGCGCGTGCGCCGGTGGCTGCACGACGGGGCCTTCGACGTGATCCACATCCATGAGCCCGGCACGCCGTCCGTCGGCCTGCTCGCCTGCTGGGCGGCGCAGGGCCCGATCGTGGCGACCTTCCACACCTCCAACCCGCGCTCCCGCTTCATGATCGCCGCGTATCCGATCCTCCAGCCCGCGCTGGAGAAGATCAGCGCGCGCATCGCGGTGAGCGAGTACGCGCGCCGGACCCTGGTCGAGCACCTCGGCGGGGACGCGGTCGTCATCCCCAACGGCGTGGACGTCGGCTTCTTCGCCGACGCCGAGCCCAAGGCGGAGTGGCAGGGCTCCACCATCGGCTTCATCGGCCGCATCGACGAGCCGCGCAAGGGGCTGCCGGTCCTGATGCGCGCGCTGCCCGCGATCCTCGCGGAGCGCCCCGAGGCCAGGCTGCTGGTCGCCGGGCGCGGCGACGAGGAGGAGGCGGTGGCGACCCTGCCCGAGGAGATGCGCGGGCGCGTCGAGTTCCTCGGCATGGTCAGCGACGAGGACAAGGCGCGGCTGCTGCGCAGCGTCGACGTGTACGTCGCCCCCAACACCGGCGGCGAGTCCTTCGGGATCATCCTGGTCGAGGCGATGTCGGCGGGCGCGCCGGTGCTCGCCAGCGACCTCGACGCGTTCGTCCAGGTCCTCGATCAGGGCACGGCGGGCGAGATCTTCGCCAACGAGGACGCCGACGCGCTCGCCGCCGCGGCCGTCCGGCTGCTCGGCGACCCCGGGCGGCGCGCCGAACTGAGCGAACACGGCAGCCGGCACGTACGCCGCTTCGACTGGTCGACGGTCGGCGCGGAGATCCTCGCCGTGTACGAGATGGTCACGGCGGGCGCGGCCTCGGTGGCGGCGGACGAACGGGCGGGCCTGCGGGCGCGGTTCGGGCTGGCGCGGGACTGACGGCCTGACGGCCTTTCGGGGCACGGGCGCGGCCGACGGCCCGGCCGCGGGTGTCCGTCGGCGGCCGGGCCGTACCGTACCCGCTGACTCCTCAGGCGCCGCTCACGGCCGGTTCCGGCGCGGCGGCGCCCCGGCGATAGCCGATCAGGGAGACGCCGTGGCGGGCGCGGAATCGGCGCCCGTAGAGCAGGGTCGCGGCCGCCAGCAGACCGAGCAGCCCGTAACTCTGCACCTTTTCGATCGCCGGCACGGCGTCCACCGGCAGCGTCAGCGCGGTGAGCGTGCTGAGGGCCGCGTCGACGAGCTGGGCGCCGCCCCAGAGCATCGTCACCCGCCGCAGGGCGCGCCGGAATTCGGCCGACTCCGCCCACAGCCGGTCGCGCTCCGCCCTGGCGGCCTCGCCGTGCCACCGGCGCGAGAACTGGAAGACGAACGGCCGCGGCGCGTACAGCGTGCCCAGGATCCATACGGCCAGCCCGAGCGACAGCGCCACGTTCTTGAGCAGCATGACCCGCGGTTCGCCGCTGATCAGCGAGGTGCCCGCGGAGAGGGCGAGCATGCTGACGACGAACAGGTCGAAGCCGTCGGCGCGGCGGCGGACCGCCAGCGTGTACGCGGCGCGCACCGCCGGGGCCGCGCCGCTGAGCAGCAACGCCAGCCACTGCGCGGCGCCCTGGGCGCGGAGCAGGTAGTAGGCGCCGAGCGGGAAGACGATGTTGACGGCGATCGAGGCGGCCAGCGTGCGCCGTGTCTGCCGGTCCATGGGAGCCCCCTTGGTGGCGGACCGGCTGGTCGGGCCGGTCCGGTAGGTCCGTTGTCCTTTCCCGACACGCTAGGGAGCGGGGCGGCCGCGCGGATCGGAGCCAGGGTCGGTCCTCGGCGGCGCCTCTCCACCCCTGTGCTCCCTTGCGCCTCCACCCGCCTCTCCACCGGGGGGTGGACCGGAGCGGCCGGTACTGTGACCCGGCGTGACCACTTTCATCTGGATCGCGGCGGCCCTGGTCGTCATCGGCGTCTACCTGAGCTGGACCGCCGGCCGCCTGGACCGGCTGCACAGCCGTATCGACGCGGCGAAGGCCGCGCTCGACGCGCAGCTCCTGCGGCGCGCGTCGGTGGCGCAGGAGCTCGGCACCTCGGGGGTCCTGGACCCGGCGGCGTCCATCGTGCTCTACCAGGCGGCGCACGCCGCCCGGCAGGCCGAGGAGGAGCACCGGGAGGTCGCCGAGAGCGAGCTCAGCCAGGCGCTGCGCGCGGTGTTCGCCGAACCCGCGCAGGTCGAGGCGGTGCGGGAGGCGCCGGGGGGCGAGGAATCGGTGCGGGAGCTGATGGAGGCCGTACGCCGGGCGCCGATGGCGCGGCGCTTCCACAACGACTCGGTGCGGGCGGCGCGGGCGGTGCGCGAGCACCGGGTGGTGCGGTGGTTCCGGCTGGCCGGGCACGCGCCGTTCCCGCTGGCCTTCGAGATGGACGACGAGCCGCCGCCCGCGCTGGCCGAGCACACGCACACGGGCCACTGACGCCGGCGGGGAACGGATGCCCGTACGGCCGCTGAGCACGCGCGGTCGCCGCCGGCGTGCGGCGCCCGTACGAGCCACCGGCCTCGGATTGGCTCTTTCCGCAGGTCGTACGCATGAGGTTCGGTGGTTCCCGCAGCGTCTCAGCCCTTGATAGCGAGGTCATCACGTGTCCACCACCCCTGTGGGAAGCCCCGAGACCGGTACTGCGCGCGTCAAGCGCGGCATGGCCGAGCAGCTGAAGGGCGGCGTGATCATGGATGTGGTCACGCCCGAGGAAGCCAAGATCGCCGAGGACGCGGGCGCCGTCGCGGTCATGGCCCTGGAGCGGGTCCCGGCCGACATCCGCAAGGACGGCGGCGTGGCCCGGATGTCCGACCCGGACATGATCGACGGCATCATCTCGGCCGTCTCCATCCCCGTCATGGCCAAGTCCCGCATCGGCCACCTCGTCGAGGCGCAGGTCCTCCAGTCGCTCGGCGTCGACTACATCGACGAGTCCGAGGTGCTCACCCCGGCCGACGAGGTCAACCACAGCGACAAGTGGGCGTTCACCACCCCCTTCGTCTGCGGCGCCACCAACCTCGGCGAGGCGCTGCGGCGGATCGCCGAGGGCGCGGCCATGATCCGCTCCAAGGGCGAGGCCGGCACCGGCAACGTGGTCGAGGCCGTCCGCCACATGCGGCAGATCAAGGGCGAGATCGGCCGGCTGCGCGCCCTCGACTCGCATGAGCTGTTCGCCGCGGCCAAGGAGCTGCGCGCCCCGTATGAGCTGGTCAAGGAGGTCGCCGAGCTGGGCAAGCTGCCGGTCGTGCTGTTCTCCGCGGGCGGCGTCGCCACCCCGGCCGACGCGGCGCTGATGCGCCAGCTCGGCGCCGAGGGGGTCTTCGTGGGCTCCGGGATCTTCAAGTCGGGCGACCCGGCCAAGCGCGCCGCGGCGATCGTGAAGGCCACCACCTTCTACGACGACCCGAAGATCATCGCGGACGCGTCCCGCAACCTCGGCGAGGCCATGGTCGGCATCAACTGCGACACCCTCCCCGAGTCCGAGCGGTACGCCAACCGCGGCTGGTAGTCCGCGCCGACCGGTGGGCGGCCCGCGCGACCAGGGCCGCCCCGCGGCCGTACGGTCCGGGCCCGCGGCCCTCGTGACCTGTGCCCCGCGACCCGCGACCGTACCAACGGTCCGGGCCCCGCGCCCCGTACGGTCCGGGCCGTCCACCGGGCGTCAACACGCCGAGCGACACGCTGAGAGGTCCCATCCCGTGCCCCACCCCGCGCCCGCCCCCGTGATCGGGGTGCTCGCCCTCCAGGGCGACGTCCGCGAGCACCTCGCCGCCCTCGCCGAGGCCGGCGCCGCCGCCCGCCCGGTCCGCCGCCCGCAGGAACTGGCCGAGGCCGACGGCCTCGTGATCCCCGGCGGCGAGTCCACCACCATCTCCAAGCTCGCCGTCGCCTTCGGGATGCTCGAACCGCTGCGCGCGCGGATACGGGCCGGGATGCCCGTATACGGGTCCTGCGCCGGCATGATCATGGTCGCCGAGAAGCTGCTCGACGGCCGGGAGGACCAGGAGACGCTCGGCGGGATCGACATGATCGTGCGCCGCAACGCGTTCGGCCGGCAGAACGAGTCGTTCGAGGCGGCCGTCGAGGTCGCCGGGGTGGCCGGCGGGCCGGTCGAGGGCGTCTTCATCCGCGCGCCCTGGGTCGAGTCCACGGGCGCCGGCGTCGAGGTGCTGGCCGTCCACGACGGCCACACGGTCGCCGTCCGGCAGGGGCCCGTGCTGGCCACGTCCTTCCACCCCGAACTCACTGGCGATCACCGGGTGCACGCGCTCTTCGTCGACATGGTGCGCGCCACGCTGTGAGCTCACCCCGGTAGGATCTCAGGCGTTCATTCAAGAATTGGTTACGCGAAGGAGACACGCGGATGTCCGGCCACTCTAAATGGGCTACGACGAAGCACAAGAAGGCCGTGATCGATGCCAAGCGCGGCAAACTCTTCGCGAAGCTGATCAAGAACATCGAGGTCGCGGCCCGGACGGGCGGCGCCGATGTCGACGGTAACCCGACCCTTTTCGACGCCATCCAGAAGGCGAAGAAGAGCTCGGTGCCGAACAAGAACATCGACTCCGCGGTCAAGCGCGGCGCCGGTCTCGAGGCCGGCGGCGCCGACTACGAGACGATCATGTACGAGGGGTACGGCCCCAACGGCGTCGCGGTGCTCATCGAGTGCCTCACCGACAACCGCAACCGCGCCGCCTCGGACGTCCGCGTGGCGATGACCCGCAACGGCGGCTCGATGGCCGACCCCGGCTCGGTGTCGTACCTCTTCAACCGCAAGGGCGTCGTCATCGTCCCCAAGGCCGAGCTGACCGAGGACGACGTGCTCGGCGCGGTCCTGGACGCGGGCGCCGAGGAGGTCAACGACCTCGGCGACTCCTTCGAGGTGCTCAGCGAGGCCACCGACCTGGTCGCGGTCCGCACCGCCCTCCAGGAGGCCGGCATCGACTACGACTCGGCCGACGCCAACTTCGTCCCCACCATGCAGGTGGAGCTGGAGGAGGAGGGCGCGCGCAAGATCTTCAAGCTGATCGACGCGCTGGAGGACAGCGACGACGTGCAGAACGTCTTCGCCAACTTCGACGTCTCCGACGACGTCATGGCCAAGGTGGACGCCTGAGCCGCTGACCGAGTACCGGCGGGTACGGGCGGGTCGACGGGAAGTATCCGTCGGCCCGTTCGTCATGTCGGCGCCCCGGCCTCCGGCCGGGAGGGCGGCCGGATCCGACGCGGCGTCACCTCCGGTCGGGGCCGCGGGCGTGCCCGTGCCCGGCCGTTGTCAGTGGCAGCCGGTAACCTGCGTGAACAGTCGGCCGGTCGGTCAAGGAAGGGGGGCACGGTGCGCGTACTCGGCGTGGACCCGGGGCTGACCCGGTGCGGTATCGGCGTGGTGGACGGCGTGGCGGGCCGCCCCCTGCGGATGGCCGGGGTCGGAGTCGTCCGGACGGCCGCCGACGCCCCCGTCGCCGAGCGGCTCGTCCTCATCGAGCGCGGCATAGAGGAGTGGCTGGAGGAGCACCGGCCCGAATGCGTCGCCGTGGAGCGCGTCTTCAGCCAGCACAACGTCAGCACGGTCATGGGCACCGCCCAGGCCAGCGCCGTCGCCATGCTCTGCGCCGCCCGCCGCGGACTGCCCGTCGCGCTGCACACCCCGAGCGAGGTCAAGGCCGCCGTCACCGGCTCCGGGCGGGCCGACAAGGCCCAGGTCGGCGCCATGGTCACCCGGCTGCTGCGGCTGGACGCGCCGCCGAAGCCGGCGGACGCCGCCGACGCCCTGGCCCTCGCCATCTGCCACATCTGGCGCGCCCCGGCGACCAACCGCCTCCAGCAAGCCGTCGCCACCCACCGCCGCACCCTCGCCCCCGCACGTCTCCCGAAAGGCACCCGATGATCGCCTTCGTCTCCGGCCGGGTCGCGGCCCTCGCCCCGGACACCGCAGTCGTCGAGGTCGGCGGCGTCGGCATGGCGCTCCAGTGCACCCCCGGCACGCTCGCCGCGCTGCGCGTCGGCCAGCCCGCCAAGCTCGCCACCTCCCTCGTCGTCCGCGAGGACTCGCTGACCCTCTACGGCTTCGCCGACGACGACGAGCGCCAGGTCTTCGAGCTCCTCCAGACCGCCAGCGGCGTCGGCCCGCGCCTCGCCCAGGCCATGCTCGCCGTGCACGCCCCCGACGCCCTGCGGCGCGCCGTCGCCGGCGGCGACGAGAAGGCCCTGACCGCCGTGCCCGGCATCGGGAAGAAGGGCGCCCAGCGGCTGCTGCTCGAACTGAAGGACCGCCTCGGCGACCCGGTCGGGCCCGGCGCGGGCGCGGGCGTCGGCAGCGCCGCCGGCCCCGGCTGGCGCGAGCAGCTGACCGCCGCCCTGATCGGCCTCGGCTACGCCACGCGGGAGGCCGACGAGGCGGTCGTGGCCGTCGCCCCGCAGGCGGAGGCGGCCATGGCCGAGGGCGGCCGGCCGGCCGTACCGCAGCTGCTGCGCGCCGCGCTGCAGACCCTCAACCGGGCCCGCTGACGGCCGTACCCGCACGCCACCGCCTACCCGAGAGACCGACCATGAACTGGGACGAGCCCGCAGCGGCAGCAGCCGACGCCGACCTGGAGCCCTCCGCGGGGCCCGGCGGGCGGCTGGTGGACGCCGCCGCCGGAGCCGACGGCGACGACCAGGCCGTCGAGGCCGCCCTGCGCCCCAAGGACCTCGACGAGTTCGTCGGACAGGAGCGCGTCCGCGAACAGCTCGACCTGGTGCTGCGCGCGGCCCGGCAGCGCGGCGCCACCGCCGACCACGTCCTGCTCTCCGGCGCCCCCGGCCTCGGCAAGACCACCCTCTCGATGATCATCGCCGCCGAGATGGGCGCCCCCATCCGGATCACCTCCGGCCCCGCCATCCAGCACGCCGGCGACCTCGCCGCGATCCTCTCCTCCCTCGCCGAGGGGGAGGTCCTCTTCCTCGACGAGATCCACCGCATGTCGCGGCCCGCCGAGGAGATGCTGTACATGGCCATGGAGGACTTCCGGGTCGACGTCATCGTCGGCAAGGGCCCCGGCGCCACCGCCATCCCCCTCGAACTGCCGCCCTTCACCCTGGTCGGCGCCACCACCCGCGCCGGGCTCCTGCCGCCGCCGCTCCGCGACCGCTTCGGCTTCACCGGCCACATGGAGTTCTACGCGCCCGCCGAGCTGGAGCGCGTCATACACCGCTCGGCCCGCCTCCTCGACGTCGAGATCGAGCGGGACGGGGCCGCCGAGATCGCCGGCCGCTCCCGCGGCACGCCCCGCATCGCCAACCGGCTGCTGCGCCGCGTCCGGGACTACGCGCAGGTCAAGGCGGACGGACTGATCACCGCCGGGATCGCCTCGCAGGCCCTCGATGTGTACGAGGTGGACGCCCGCGGCCTGGACCGGCTCGACCGCGCCGTGCTCACCGCCCTCCTCAAGCTGTTCTCCGGCGGACCGGTCGGGCTCTCGACCCTCGCCGTGGCGGTGGGGGAGGAGCGCGAGACGGTCGAGGAGGTCGCCGAACCGTTCCTGGTCAGGGAGGGGCTGCTGGCCCGTACGCCCCGCGGCCGGGTCGCGACCCCCGCCGCCTGGGCGCACCTCGGGCTGCTGCCGCCGCGGCAGGGCGCGGGCGGCGCCGGGCAGCCGGGACAGGGCGGCCTCTTCGACGGCTGACGGCGCGGGGACTGGTCGGCTCAGGAACCCCGGTGCCATGCTGGGCGTTGTTCCATAGGTGCGGACTCGCTTAGACTCCGCCGATGCCGTCCGTCTCGGTGCGGCATACCACCCCCCGTAGTCCAGGCCGCTCCCCGGCGGTCGTGTGAAGGAAACCCGTCCCGTGAATCTCGTGACTCTCCTCCCGTTCATCGTGCTCATCGGGGCCATGTTCCTGATGACCCGGTCGGCGAAGAACAAGCAGCGCCAGGCCGCCACGATGCGGAACCAGATGCAGCCAGGCTCCGGCGTGCGCACGATCGGGGGCATGTACGCCACCGTCAAGGAGGTCCACGACGACGCGGTCAGCCTTGAGGTCGCCCCCGGCGTGCACGCGATCTACGCGAAGAACGCCATCGGCGCCGTCCTCGAGGACGCGGAGTACAACCGCATCGTGCACGGGATCGAGCCCGACGCCGCCGAGGCCCCGGTCGTACCGGACGACGCCTCCTCGCTGACCGAGGACATCGAGCCGGCCGAGGAGAAGAAGATCGACCTCGGCAAGGGCACGACGGACGAGGCCGGCGCCTCGGCCGCGGACGCGAAGCCCGAGCAGACGAGTGACGCCAAGGCCGAGGACGCCAAGAAGGACGGCAAGCGCGACGGCGACACCGACGCGAAGTAAGGCCCCGTACGACGAACCGCGGAGCGCCCATTGAGCGGTGCGCCGCGGTTCCCTGACGGTCTAGGCTCCGGCGGGGGCACGTCCCCACAACACTTCGTGGCCGCCCGGCGCACACCCGACGCCGGGCGGTTGGACAGGGAGATACGACAAGGTGGCAGCACCGAAGAAGGGCCGTAGGTCCCCGGGCGGCCAGGGCAGGCCGGGGCGGATTCTCGCCCTGATCCTGATCGCCATGGTGGCGCTCGTGGGCGGGATGTTCGCCTCCGGGAACACCACGCCGCGGTTGGGCATCGACCTCGCCGGTGGTACGAGCTTCACGCTGGAGGCCAAGAACCAGCCGGGCAAGCCCAACGCCATCAACACGACCAATATGAACACCGCCGTGGGCATCATCAACCGGCGTGTCAATGGTCTGGGCGTCACCGAGGCCGAGGTCCAGACGCAGGGCGCCAATCACATCATCGTGAACATCCCCAAGGGGACGAACGCGAAACAGGCCCGCCAGCAGGTCGGCACCACCGCCCAGCTCGGCTTCCGCCCGGTGCTGAGCACCACGCCCGTCGACAAGTCCCCCCAGCCGTCCACCAGCCCTTCCCCCAGCGCGAAGGGCAAGGGCGACAAGGGTGACAAGGACGGAAAGGGTGACAAGGACAAGGGCGGCGACAAGGCGAACCCGTCCGGCAGCGCCACGCCCACCGGCACCCCGACGTCCAAGCCGCAGGGCCGGGCCGTCACCGACGCCCTGAAGGCCGACTCGACCCCCGACCCCAAGGCCACGGGCAAGGGCAAGGACGGCAAGGACCCGAAGCCGTCCGAGACGCCGTCCGGCTCCCCGGACGCCGCCGCCCTCCAGAAGCAGCTCGCCGAACTGGACTGCACCACCAAGGAGGGCATGGCCAAGGCGCGCGAGAAGGCCGCGGGCGCCGCCCCCAAGGACACCGTCGTCGCGTGCAAGAAGGACGGCACCGCCAAGGAGATCCTGGGCCCGGTCGCCGTCGAGGGCACCGACGTCAACGGCGCCTCCGCCGTCTTCGACAGCCAGCGCGGCCAGGGCTGGATCGTCCAGCTGAAGTTCACCTCCGGCGGCTCCAAGAAGTTCGCGGCCGTCACCGGCAAGCTGGCGGGCCAGCAGCCGCCGCAGAACCAGTTCGCGATCGTCCTCGACGGCGAGGTCGTCTCCGACCCGTCGGTCAGCCAGTCCATCGCGGGCGGCGAGGCCGAGATCTCCGGCAGCTTCACCCAGCAGAGCGCCCAGGACCTCGCCAACGTGCTGTCCTTCGGCGCGCTGCCGCTCTCCTTCGACGTCGTCACCGAGACCACCGTGACCGCGGCGCTCGGCGGCGAGCAGTTGCACGCCGGTCTGCTCGCGGGCGCCATCGGCCTCGTGCTGGTGATCATCTACCTGGTGGCCTACTACCGCGGTCTCGCGCTCGTCGCCCTGGCCAGCCTCGCGGTCTCCGCGGTCCTCACCTACACGATCATGACTCTGCTCGGCCCGGCCATCGGCTTCGCGCTGAACCTGCCGGCCGTCTGCGGCGCCATCGTGGCGATCGGCATCACCGCCGACTCCTTCATCGTGTACTTCGAACGCATCCGGGACGAGATCCGCGACGGCCGGTCCCTGCGCCCGGCGGTCGAGCGCGGCTGGCCGCGCGCCCGGCGCACCATCCTGGTCTCCGACTTCGTGTCCTTCCTCGCCGCCGCGGTGCTCTTCATCGTGACCGTCGGCAAGGTGCAGGGCTTCGCGTTCACGCTCGGCCTGACCACGCTCCTCGACGTCGTGGTGGTCTTCCTCTTCACGAAGCCGCTGATGACACTCCTGGCCCGGCGCAAGTTCTTCGCCGGCGGGCATCCGTGGTCGGGGCTGGACCCCAAGCGCCTCGGAGTGAAACCGCCGCTGCGGGCCGCCCGCCGTCGCTCCTCCGCCCCCGTCGACCCCAAGGAGGCGTGAGATGTCGAAACTCGGCAGCATCGGCGCCCGGCTCTACCGCGGCGAGGTCGGCTATGACTTCGTGGCCAAGCGGAAGATCTGGTACGGCATCTCGATCCTCATCACCATCACGGCCATCGTGGGCCTGGCGGTGCGCGGCCTGAACATGGGCATCGACTTCTCCGGCGGAGCCGTCTTCACCACCCCGACGACCTCCGTCTCGGCCGAACAGGCCGAGGAGACCGCCAAGGAGGCGTCCGGCCACACCGCGATCGTCCAGAAGCTCGGCAACAAGTCCCTGCGCATCCAGGTCAGCGAGCTCAGCACGAGCGACTCCCGCCAGACGCAGGAGGCGCTCGCCAAGAAGCTGGACGTCCCGACCGACAAGATCAACACGGACATCATCGGCCCGAGCTGGGGCGACCAGATCGCCAACAAGGCGTGGATGGGCCTGGGGATCTTCATGGTCCTGGTGGTGATCTACCTCGCCATCGCCTTCGAGTGGCGGATGGCCATCGCCGCCCTGATCGCGCTGGTCCACGACCTCTCCATCACCGTCGGCGTCTATGCGCTCGTCGGGTTCGAGGTCACGCCGGGCACCGTGATCGGTCTGCTGACGATTCTCGGTTACTCCCTCTACGACACCGTCGTCGTCTTCGACGGGCTCAAGGAGAGCGCCCGGGGCATCACCAAGCAGAGCCGCCACACCTACAGCGAGATCGCCAACCGCAGCCTCAACGGCACCCTGGTGCGCTCCATCAACACCACGGTCGTGGCGCTGCTGCCGGTCGCCGCCCTGCTCTTCATCGGCGGCGGCTTCCTCGGCGCGGGCATGCTCAACGACATCTCGCTCGCCCTGTTCGTCGGCCTCGCCGCCGGCGCGTACTCCTCGATCTTCATCGCCACCCCGCTCGTCGCCGACCTCAAGGAACGCGACCCGCAGATGAAGGCCCTGGCCAAGCGGGTGCGCGCGAAGCGCGCCTCGGCCGCCGCCAAGGCCGAATCGGGCGCGGGGACGGACGAGCGGGACGCCGATGACGCGGCCGACGACGCCGAGGACGATCCCGACGACGGTGAGGGCGACGACACGGCCGCGGCCGGCGTCGTCGGCCCGCGCCGCCAGCCCGCCGCCCGCAACCGCGGTCGCGGCCGTCCGTCGGGCAAGCGCCGGTGAACGGCGCCGAGGGACTGCGCTCCCTGCTGCTCAGCCGCATCGCGGACGTACTGGACTACCCGAAGCCTGGCGTGGTGTTCAAGGACATCACCCCGCTGCTCGCCGACGCCAAGGCGTTCGGCGCGCTCACCGACGCGCTCGTCGAGCTCTGCGAGCGCTACGGCGCGGACAAGGTCGTCGGCCTGGAGGCGCGCGGCTTCATCCTGGCGGCCCCGGTCGCCGTCCGCGCGGGGCTCGGCTTCGTGCCCGTACGCAAGGCCGGCAAGCTCCCCGGAGCGACGCTCGCCCAGACGTACGACCTGGAGTACGGCAGCGCCGAGATCGAGATACACGCCGACGCGCTGAAGCCGGGGGAGCGGGTCCTGGTCATCGACGACGTCCTGGCCACCGGCGGCACCGCCGAGGCGTCCGTCCAGCTCATCCGCCGAACGGGCGCGGAGGTCGCGGGGGTGGCCGTACTGCTGGAACTGGGTTTCCTGGCCGGCCGCGGGCGGCTGGAGGAGGCTCTGGCGGGCGCCCCGCTGGAGACCCTGATCACGGTCTGATCAGCGACGCGGCCCCACCGCGCGAAACGGAGGCGGGCACCGGGAAGATCCCGGTGCCCGCCTTCCGTTATCCACAGGCCGGCCGCCTGCGGGAGAGCGCGGTGGCCGGGATCGTTACCATGGCAGTCCGGACCTGACCGGGGGGCCGGACCCGCATGAGGAGAGTGCTCTTGCCAGACGAGGCCCAGCCGCTCACCGCCGCGCAGCCGCAGCAGCCCAAGCCCGAGGCCGCGGCGGCCGCGAACACGCCCCGGAACCGCGACGACGCCACGGCCCAGGCCACGGCGGAGCCCGCGGGCGAGCCCGAGGCGAAGGCCGGGCCCGCGCCCGCACCGCAGCCCCTGCCGACGACCGCCCCGAAGACGGCGGCCGAAGCCGTGCCCACGGCCCCGGCGGACCGCCCCGCCCCCGGCGCGACCTCCGCCCGCCCGGCCCCCGGCCCCACCGCCCGCTCCGGCTCCTCCAACCGGGTCCGGGCCCGCCTCGCCCGGCTGGGCGTCCAGCGCTCCAGCCCGTACAACCCGGTCCTCGAACCGCTGCTGCGCATCGTCCGCGGCAACGACCCCAAGGCCGACGCCTCGACGCTGCGCCAGATCGAGAAGGCGTACCAGGTCGCCGAGCGCTGGCATCGCGGCCAGAAGCGCAAGAGCGGCGACCCCTACATCACCCACCCGCTCGCCGTCACCACGATCCTCGCCGAGCTGGGCATGGATCCGGCCACCCTGATGGCGGGCCTGCTGCACGACACCGTCGAGGACACCGAGTACGGGCTCGACACCTTGCGCCGCGACTTCGGCGATCAGGTCGCCCTGCTCGTCGACGGCGTCACCAAGCTCGACAAGGTCAAGTTCGGCGAGGCCGCCCAGGCCGAGACCGTGCGCAAGATGGTCGTCGCCATGGCCAAGGACCCGCGCGTCCTGGTCATCAAGCTCGCCGACCGGCTGCACAACATGCGCACGATGCGCTACCTCAAGCGGGAGAAGCAGGAGAAGAAGGCCCGCGAGACCCTGGAGATCTACGCCCCGCTGGCGCACCGGCTGGGCATGAACACCATCAAATGGGAGCTGGAGGACCTCGCCTTCGCGATCCTCTACCCCAAGATGTACGACGAGATCGTGCGGCTCGTCGCCGAGCGGGCCCCCAAGCGCGACGAGTATCTGGCGATCGTCACCGACGAGGTCCAGACCGACCTGCGCGCCGCCCGGATCAAGGCCACCGTCACCGGACGGCCCAAGCACTACTACAGCGTCTACCAGAAGATGATCGTGCGCGGCCGCGACTTCGCCGAGATCTACGACCTGGTGGGCATCCGCGTCCTCGTCGACACCGTCCGCGACTGCTACGCGGCGCTCGGCACCGTGCACGCCCGGTGGAATCCGGTGCCGGGGCGGTTCAAGGACTACATCGCGATGCCCAAGTTCAACATGTACCAGTCGCTGCACACGACGGTCATCGGGCCCAGCGGCAAGCCGGTCGAACTCCAGATCCGCACGTTCGACATGCACCGCCGCGCCGAGTACGGCATCGCCGCGCACTGGAAGTACAAGCAGGAGGCAGTCGCCGGCGCCTCCAAGGTCCGCACCGACGTGCCCAAGAACGCGGGCAAGGGCCAGGACACCGTCAACGACATGGCGTGGCTGCGCCAGCTGCTCGACTGGCAGAAGGAGACCGAGGACCCCGGCGAGTTCCTCGAATCGCTGCGCTTCGACCTCTCCCGCAACGAGGTCTTCGTCTTCACGCCCAAGGGCGACGTCATAGCGCTCCCGGCCGGCGCCACCCCCGTCGACTTCGCGTACGCGGTCCATACCGAGGTCGGCCACCGCACGATAGGCGCCCGCGTCAACGGACGGCTCGTACCGCTCGAATCGACCCTGGACAACGGCGATCTGGTGGAGGTCTTCACCTCCAAGGCGGCCGGCGCCGCGCCGTCCCGCGACTGGCTCGGCTTCGTCAAGTCCCCGCGGGCCCGCAACAAGATCCGCGCCTGGTTCTCCAAGGAGCGCCGGGAGGAGGCGATCGAGCAGGGCAAGGACGCGATAGCGCGGGCGATGCGCAAGCAGAACCTGCCGATCCAGCGCATCCTGACCGGCGACTCGCTCGTCACCCTCGCCCACGAGATGCGCTACCCCGACATCTCCTCCCTCTACGCGGCCATCGGCGAGGGGCACGTCGCCGCGCAGGGCGTCGTGCAGAAGCTCGTCCAGGCGCTCGGCGGCGAGGAGGCGGCCAACGAGGACATCGTCGAGTCCACCCCGATCCGCGGCCGCTCCAAGCGGCGCTCCAGCGCCGACCCCGGCGTCGTCGTCAAGGGCGTCGACGACGTGTGGGTCAAGCTCGCGCGCTGCTGTACGCCCGTGCCCGGCGACCCCATCATCGGCTTCGTCACCCGCGGCAACGGCATCTCGGTGCACCGCGCGGACTGCGTCAACGTGGACTCGCTCTCGCAGCAGCCGGAGCGGATCATCGAGGTCGAGTGGGCGCCCACCCAGTCATCGGTCTTCCTCGTCGCCATCCAGGTCGAGGCCCTCGACCGGTCCCGGCTCCTCTCGGACGTCACGCGGGTCCTCTCCGACCAGCACGTCAACATCCTCTCCGCCGCCGTCCAGACCTCCCGCGACCGGGTCGCCACCTCGCGCTTCACCTTCGAAATGGGCGACCCCAAGCACCTCGGCCATGTGCTCAAGGCGGTCCGTACGGTGGAGGGCGTCTACGACGTCTACCGCGTGACCTCGGCGCGCAGGCCCTGAGCGGGTAGAGGCGTCGAGAACGGCGAAGGCCCGGCGGGAGATCCCGCCGGGCCGCTCCACGAGCCGGTGCCGGACGTCAGCCGCCGAACTCCTCAAGGCCCTTGAGGGCCTGGTCCAGCAGCGCCTGACGGCCGTCGAGCTCCTTCGCGAGCTTGTCGGCCTTGGCGGTGTTGCCCGCCGCGCGCGCCTTGTCGATCTGGTCCTGGAGCTTGTCCACGGCCGCCTGCAACTGGCCGGTGAGCCCCGCCGCGCGGGCCCGCGCCTCGGGGTTCGTACGACGCCACTCCGTGGACTCGGCCTCCTGGATGGCGCGCTCCACCGCGTGCATCCGGCCCTCGATCTTGGGCCGGGCGTCCCGCGGCACATGGCCGATGGCCTCCCAGCGCTCGTTGATCGAGCGGAAGGCGGCGCGGGCGGACTTCAGGTCCGAGACCGGCAGGAGCTTCTCGGCCTCGGTGACCAGCTCCTCCTTGCGCGTGAGGTTGCCCTGCTGCTCGGCGTCGCGCTCCGCGAACACCTCGCTGCGGGCGTGGAAGAAGATGTCCTGCGCCCCGCGGAAGCGGTTCCACAGGTCGTCCTCGGCCTCCCGCTGGGCGCGCCCCGCCGCCTTCCAGTCCGCCATCAGCTCGCGGTACCGGGCGGCCGTCGGGCCCCAGTCGGTGGAGTGGGAGAGCGACTCGGCCTCCGAGACCAGCTTCTCCTTCGCCTTGCGGGCCTCCTCGCGCTGCGCGTCCAGCGAGGCGAAGTGCGCCTTGCGTCGCTTCGAGAACGCCGAGCGGGCGTGCGAGAAACGGTGCCACAGCTCGTCGTCCGTCTTGCGGTCGAGGCGCGGCAGCCCCTTCCAGGTGTCGACCAGGGCCCGCAGCCGCTCGCCCGCCGACCGCCACTGCTCGCTCTCGGCCAGCTCCTCGGCCTCGGCGACCAGCGCCTCCTTGGCGCCGCGCGCCTCGTCGGACTGGCGGGCCTTGGCGGCCTTGCGCTCCTCGCGCCGCGCGTCGACGTCGGCGACGAGCTTGTCGAGCCGCTGGCGCAGCGCGTCCAGGTCGCCGACGACGTGGTGCTCGTCGAGCTGCGTGCGCAGATGGTCGATGGCGGTCGTCGCGTCCTTCGCCGACAGGTCCGTGGTCCGCACCCGGCGTTCGAGGAGGCCGATCTCGACGACCAGGCCCTCGTACTTGCGCTCGAAGTAAGCGAGAGCCTCCTCGGGGGTTCCCGCCTGCCATGACCCGACGACCTGCTCGCCGTCGGCGGTACGCACGTACACGGTCCCCGTCTCGTCGACGCGGCCCCATGGGTCGCTGCTCACAGCGCCTCCTCCACATGATGCCGGGCGGGCGTGCGGCCCGCGGGCATCGTCCACAGTTTCTTCCGGCCGGGCAGCGCCCTGACCGGTCCGACGGCTTGAAGTTGCCGGCTCTCGTATGCGCCTCGCAGGGTGACGGCCGTCGGAGCAGGCACCCTGCACAAGGCCAACATAGGCGACCGGCGGCCCGGCTGTCCGTAGCTCGCGCGACCGAAATTTCGCGGTACGGGCAGTCGGGCGGGGGTCAGGAGCTGGTCACCGTCGCCTTGTCGATCACCACCGAGGCGTTCGGGGCGCCGTCTCCCTGGCCGGAACTCTCGCCCGCGGCGGCGATCTTCTTGAGGACCTTCATGCCGTCGGCGTCGATCGTCCCGAACGGGGTGTACTGGGGCGGCAACTGGCTGTTCTGGTAGACGAGGAAGAACTGGCTGCCGCCGGTGTGCGCCTTGCCGGTGTTGGCCATCGCCACCGTCCCGGCCGGATAGACGTTGCCCTTGAGCGAGGGGGACTTGAGGTTCTCGTCCGGCAGCGTGTAGCCGGGGCCGCCGCTGCCGGTGCCCTTCGGGTCGCCGCACTGGAGCACGTAGATACCGCTCGTGGTCAGCCGGTGGCACTTGGTGTGGTCGAAGAACCCCTTGTCCGCGAGGAACTTGAAGGAGTTGACCGTGTGCGGGGCGTCCTTCGCGTCGAGCTTCAGCCCGATGGAGCCGCAGGTCGTGTCGAGCTTCATCGTGTACGAGGCGGACGCGTCGATGGACATGTCCGGCTCCTTCTTCCACGTCGCCGTGGCGGGCGAACCCGGCGCGGGCTTCGCCGTGCAGGGGTCGGCGGCGGCGCTGGGGGAGCCGGTGGCGGCGGCCTTTTCGGCGTTGTCGGATTTATCGGAACTGGAGTCGTCCGTCAGTGACGTCGAGGCGTACGCGGCGACGCCCGCCGCCAGCACCACGGCGAGGCCCGAGGCGATCACCACATTGCGGCGGCGCGCCTTGCGCCGGGCCGCCTCGCGTCGCTGCTGCTGCCGCTCGAACTTCTCCCGGGCGAGCTGCCGCCGCCGCTGCTCGTTGTTGACCACCGGGCCATCTCCTCCTGCCGTCGCGTACCAGCCATGACCTGAGCCTGGCCGTACGGTATATGGGTTCGCGGCGGCAGGAGTGCCGCCGGTAGGCTTTGGGCAGCCGAGATCTTCCCTCGTGATCTGCCTCCGGACGATTTAAGGACGAACGTGCTCATTGCCGGGTTCCCCGCCGGGGCCTGGGGGACCAATTGCTATCTGGTCGCCCCCGCCGCCGGCGAGGAGTGCGTGATCATCGATCCGGGCCACCAGGCGGCCCCCGGGGTCGAGGAGACGCTCGCCAAGCATCGGCTCAAGCCCGTGGCCGTCGTCCTCACGCACGGGCACATCGACCACGTCGCCTCGGTCGTCCCCGTCTGCGGCGCCCATGACGTCCCGGCCTGGATCCACCCCGCGGACCGCTACATGCTGAGCGACCCGGAGAAGGCGCTCGGCCGCTCCATCGGGCAGCCGCTCATGGGCGAGCTGACCATGGGGGAGCCGGACGACGTCGAGGAGCTGACGGACGGCGCGACGCTGCGCCTCGCCGGGCTGGAGTTCTCCGTCGTGCACGCGCCGGGCCATACCAAGGGGTCGGTGACCTTCAGGACGCCCGAGACCGCCGACGTGCCGTCGGTGTTCTTCGCGGGCGACTTCCTGTTCGCCGGCTCCATCGGACGCACCGACCTGCCCGGCGGCGACCACGCCGAGATGCTTGAGTCGCTGGCCCGTGTGTGCCTGCCGCTCGACGACTCGACCGTGGTGCTGTCCGGCCACGGCCCCCAGACGACCATCGGCCGCGAGCGCGCCGCCAACCCGTTCCTGCGGGACGTGGCCGCCGGCCTCGGAGCCGACACCCCGGCTCCACGACGAGGAATGTGAAGCTTCTCCCGTGAGCACCTTCAAGGCCCCCAAGGGCACGTACGACCTGATCCCGCCGGACTCCGCGGCGTTCCTCGCGGTCCGCGAGGCGATCTCCGCGCCGCTCAAGCGCTCCGGCTACGGCTATATCGAAACGCCCGGCTTCGAGAGCGTCGAGCTCTTCTCGCGCGGCGTCGGCGAGTCCACCGACATCGTGACCAAGGAGATGTACACCCTCACCACGAAGGGCGGCAGCGAACTGGCGCTGCGCCCCGAGGGCACCGCGTCCGTGCTGCGCGCGGCGCTGGAGGCCAACCTGCACCGCGGCGGCCTGCCCGTGAAGCTCTGGTACTCCGGCTCGTACTACCGCTACGAGCGGCCGCAGAAGGGGCGCTACCGCCACTTCTCGCAGGTCGGCGCGGAGGCGCTGGGCGCCGAGGACCCGGCGCTCGACGCCGAGCTGATCATCCTGGCCGATGACGCGTACCGCTCGCTCGGGCTGCGGAACTTCCGCATCCTGCTCAACTCGCTGGGCGACAAGGAGTGCCGCCCGGCCTACCGCGCGGCCCTCCAGGACTTCCTGCGCGGCCTCGACCTCGACGACGAGACCCGCCGCCGCATCGACATCAACCCGCTGCGGGTCCTCGACGACAAGCGCGACGCGGTGCAGCAGCAGCTCGTGGGCGCGCCGATGCTCCGCGACCACCTGTGCGAGGCGTGCAAGGAGTACCACGAGCAGGTGCGCGAGCTGCTGACGGCGGCGGGCGTGGCCTTCGAGGACGACGAGAAGCTGGTGCGCGGGCTGGACTACTACACCCGCACCACGTTCGAATTCGTCCACGACGGCCTCGGCTCGCAGTCCGCGGTCGGCGGCGGCGGCCGCTACGACGGCCTCTCCGAGATGATCGGCGGGCCGGAGCTGCCGTCGGTCGGCTGGGCGCTCGGCGTGGACCGCACGGTCCTGGCGCTGCAGGCGGAGGGCGTCGAGCTCGAACTGCCCGCGGCCACCGAGGTCTTCGCGGTGCCGCTCGGCGAGGAGGCCCGGCGGGCGCTCTTCGGGGTGGTCACCGAGTTGCGCCGGGCCGGGGTCGCCGCGGACTTCGCCTACGGCGGCAAGGGCCTGAAGAACGCCATGAAGTCGGCGAACCGTTCCGGCGCCCGGTACGCCGTGGTGGCGGGCGAACGGGACCTCGCCGAGGGCGTCGTACAGGTCAAGGACCTGGAGAGCGGCGAACAGGCGCCGGTCGCGTTCGAAACCGTTGTGAGTGAACTGCTGGCCAAGCGGGGCTGATTGCCCGAGGCTGGGGCAGAATGGGCGGCCCACGACCGACTGACGGGACGAACGGCGCTATGACGACTGAGGCACTTGACCGCACGGAAGCGGACGAGGAGGAGGCGGGCACGGGCGCCGTGGGCGGCAGCCGCGCGTTCGCCCTCACGCTCGTGATCACCGGCGCCATGGGGCTGCTGGCCGCCTGGGTCATTACGCTGGACAAGACCAAGATCCTCGAAGCCAAGGTCGACGGCCGGACGTTCACCCCCGGCTGCAGCCTCAACCCCATCGTCTCCTGCGGCAACATCATGGAGAGCGCGCAGGCCAAGGCGTTCGGGTTCTCCAACCCGATGCTGGGCCTGGTCGCGTACGGCATCGTGATCTCGATCGGGCTGGGGCTGCTGGCCGGCGCCCGCTACCGCCGCTGGTACTGGCTCGGTTTCGAGGCCGGCTGCCTCTTCGGCGTCGGCTTCGTGACCTGGCTCCAGTACCAGTCGCTGTACGTCATCGGCTCGCTCTGCCTGTGGTGCTGCCTGGCCTGGGTCGCCACGATCTTCATGTTCTGGTACGTCACCCTGAACAACATCCGGCACGGCTTCATCCCGCTCCCGGCCGGGCTGCGCCGCGGCCTGCTGGAGTTCCACTGGGTCGTCCCGGTGCTCTGGGTCGGCGTGATCGGCATGCTGATCCTCACCCGCTGGTGGTCGTTCTGGACCGGCGGCAGCGCCTGATCGCAGGTCAACGCCGTATGACGGCGTTGTCAGCGGGGTGGCATAGGGTTTCGGTGTGGAACCAGACCTGTTCACCGCCGCCGCCGAGGACCGCCAGGAGAGGGAGCCCTCCAGCAGTCCGCTGGCCGTCCGGATGCGCCCGCGCACCCTCGACGAAGTCGTGGGCCAGCAGCATCTCCTGAAGCCGGGCTCGCCGCTGCGCCGCCTGGTCGGCGAGGGGAGCGGCGGCCCGGCCGGGCCGTCCTCGGTGATCCTCTGGGGCCCGCCCGGCATCGGCAAGACGACGCTCGCCTACGTCGTCAGCCAGGCCACCAACAAGCGGTTCGTGGAGCTGTCCGCGATCACCGCGGGCGTCAAGGAGGTGCGGGCCGTCATCGACGGCGCGCGCCGCGCCTCCGGGGGGTACGGCAAGGAGACCGTGCTCTTCCTCGACGAGATCCACCGCTTCAGCAAGGCCCAGCAGGACTCGCTGCTGCCCGCCGTCGAGAACCGCTGGGTGACCCTCGTCGCGGCCACCACCGAGAACCCCTACTTCTCGATCATCTCCCCGCTGCTCTCCCGGTCGCTGCTGCTGACCCTGGAGCCGCTGACCGACGACGACCTGCGCGGCCTGCTGCACCGGGCGCTCGCGGACGAGCGGGGGCTGGGCGGCGCCGTCGCGCTGCCCGCCGACTCCGAGGCGCACCTGCTGCGCATCGCGGGCGGCGACGCGCGCCGGGCGCTGACCGCGCTGGAGGCGGGCGCGGGCTCGGCCATCGCCAACGGCGAGGGCGAGATCACGCTGGAGACCCTGTCGGACGCCGTCAACCAGGCGGCGGTGAAGTACGACCGCGACGGCGACCAGCACTACGACGTCGCCAGCGCGCTGATCAAGTCCATCCGCGGCTCGGACGTGGACGCGGCGCTGCACTATCTGGCGCGCATGATCGAGGCGGGGGAGGACCCGCGGTTCATCGCACGGCGGCTGATGATCTCGGCCAGCGAGGACGTGGGCCTCGCGGACCCCGGCGCCTTGCAGACCACCGTCGCCGCCGCGCAGGCCGTCGCCCTGATCGGCTTCCCCGAGGCCCGGATCATCCTCGGCCAGGCGACCGTCGCGCTCGCCCTCGCGCCCAAGTCCAACGCGGCCTATCTGGCGATCGACGCGGCGCTCACGGACGTACGGGCCGGGCTGGCCGGCCCCGTGCCGCCGCATCTGCGCGACGGGCACTACAAGGGGGCTCAGAAGCTCGGCCACGGGCAGGGCTATCTCTACCCGCACGACCTTCCGGGCGGGATCGCCGCCCAGCAGTACGCGCCGGACGCGGTGCACGGCAAGCGCTATTACGAGCCGACGCGCTACGGCGCCGAGGCCCGGTACGCGGATGTGGTGGAGCGGGTCCGCGCGCGGCTGCGCGGGGAGCAGCCGCCGTCGGCCGGGGACGGAGCGTCCTAAGGGCGGCTGGGGCAGCTGGGGCGGCTGCGGCCGCCCGCGGGCCGTCCGCCGGGCCGGGTCGCGTCGTGCGCGGCCATGGCCCCTGCTTCCGCTTCGGCCGTGTCGCCTTTTACCCGGTTTACCCGGCCGCGGCGTCGAAGAGCGTGTGCATGGCGCGCCGCAGTTCGGCGATGTCCCGGACCGGTTCCGGGAAGTCGAACCGCGCGTCGAAGGAGCGGTCCGCCGGGTCGGTGAAGCGCACCCGGAGCCCGAAGCGGTCCAGGGCCACCGGCACGGCGCGGTCGCGCGTGCCGCAGAGTCCGGCGGCGCGCTCGCCGAGCAGTCCGCACAGCGCGCGCACCTGGTCGCCGTGGGCGGAGTGCAGATGCTGGAGCAGGTCCGCCTCGTGGGCCACCAGCGGGTCGGCGACGGCCGCGGCGAACTCCTCGGGCTCGACGTTCTGCGCGCCCCACAGGTCGTCCACGCACGCCTCGCCGACCTCCAGGCGCAGCAGCATCCAGGCCGGCCGGCCGTACTGCCCCGGCACGGGGTCCGGCTGGAGCGCCTCGCCGATGCCGAGCAGCTCGCCGACCGGGTGGCGCTCGGCGAGGAGCATCGCGTACCCGGCCCGCTGCTCGCCGCGTACGGGCGTGAGCCAGCCCGCGATCCAGGCGCGCCCGCGGATGCGGTGCGGCACGGAGACGGGGGCCACGTCGGTGATCTCCATCACGGCGGCGAGGTCGTCGTCCTGGGCGTGCGCGGCGGCTCGGGCCGCCGGAGAGTCGCCAGGAAGCAGCAGTAGCACGTCACCCTCGGGGGTGACGGTTCGCGCCGCGGGGGACCCGAGAGTGGGCTCCGGGCCCTCCTCGATTCCCGGAATCGAGAGAGAGGCCGTAGCGTTGGATTCGGCGAGGGTTCGTACGCGCTCGGCGGCATCGGGCCGCTGGGCGTCTTCCACGGGGCGCGGCTGACTCGACTCGGTGCTGTCGGTGCTGGGCAGGGGGCTCCCAGGTCGAAACATGCGATCTCCTCCGCTAAGGTAAGCCTAACCTAACTTACATGGAGGTCCGTTCCACGTGAACCAGTCGCGTCCCAAGGTCAAGAAGTCGCGCGCGCTCGGCATCGCGCTGACGCCCAAGGCCGTCAAGTACTTCGAGGCCCGTCCCTACCCGCCCGGCGAGCACGGCCGCGGTCGCAAGCAGAACAGCGACTACAAGGTCCGTCTGCTCGAGAAGCAGCGTCTGCGCGCGCAGTACGACATCAGCGAGCGTCAGATGGCCCGTGCCTACGACCGCGCTCGGAAGGTCGAAGGCAAGACGGGCGAGGCCCTGATCGTCGAGCTTGAGCGCCGTCTGGACGCGCTCGTCCTGCGGTCGGGAATCGCCCGCACGATCTACCAGGCCCGCCAGATGGTGGTCCACGGCCACATCGAGGTCAACGGCCGCAAGGTCGACAAGCCCTCCTTCCGCGTCCGTCCCGACGACGTCGTGATGGTCCGCGAGCGCAGCCGCGAGAAGCACCCCTTCCAGGTCGCGCGCGAAGGCGGCTACGACACCGACGGCGAGACCCCGCGCTACCTGCAGGTCAACCTGCCGGCGCTGGCCTTCCGCCTGGACCGGGACCCCAACCGCAAGGAGATCCCGGTGATCTGCGACGAGCAGCTCGTCGTCGAGTACTACGCCCGCTGATCCAGCGGTCCGCAGCACTCCCGGAGCCGGTGTCCCGACACCGGCTCCTCAGCCCGCCGTCTCCCCGCCGCTCGCGGAGGGGGAGGCGGCGGGCTGCTGCGTGGGCGCGGGCCTCGCCTCCACCGCGCTCCGCGCGCCCGGCACCGCCGCCGGCCGCGCCCGGCAGCCGCGCAGCGCCCGCGCCACCGCCGCGCCCTCCTCCATCGCCGCCCCCTCGCGCACCAGCCGCGCGTACCGCTCCGCGCCGATCCGCCCCCGCACCGCCTCCTCGCACAGCGCGTGCGGCGCGTTGAAGAACCGCGAGCCGAACAGCGGCAGCCCCACCGACCGCCAGATCCGCCCCGCCGCCCCCTGCAGCACCGCGGCCTCCGCAGGGTCGCCGCCCTCCGCGGTGAGCAGCGCCAGCAGCTCGACCGCCAGCACCGTGCCCACCAGGTCGTGGAAGGCGTGGTCGATGACCAGGCACTCCTCCAGGAACGCCCGCGCCCGCGCCGGCTCGCCGCGGGTCCAGGCGGCGAACCCCAGCACGTACAGCGCGTACGCCAGGGTCCACCGCTCGCCGTGGTCCTCGCAGATCTCCCGGACCTCCTGGCACAGGTCCACCGCGCCCGCGACATCGCCCTGGAAGGCGACCGCCATTGCCAGCTCCACCTGGCCCATCAGCACATTGCTGTTCAGCTCGCCGATCTCGCGGTAGCGCGCCAGCGCCGCCCGCAGCAGCTCCTCGGCGCGCGCCATGTCGTCGGAGACCAGCGCGAGACACCCCATGCGGTGCAGCGCGTACGCGCCGGCCGACTCGCTGCCCGTACGCTCCGCCTCGTCGCCGCACTCCTGGAGCGCCCCGAGGGCCGCGACCGTGTCGCCCTGGAGCAGCGCGACATAGCCCGCCACCCACAGCGCCTTCAGCCGCGCCTCGTCATGGCCGGTGTCCAGCTCCAGCGCGCGGTCCAGCCAGAGCCGCCCCTCCGTCAGCCGGCCGCAGCCGACCCAGAAGAACCACAGCGTGCCCGCCAGATACTGGCCGAGATGGGCGTCCTCCTGCGTCAGGCCGCACTCCAGGGCCGCCCGCAGATTCGGCAGCTCCACGTCGATCCGCGCGGCGACCTCCGCCTGCCGCGGGCTGAACCACTCCAGCTCGCACCACGTCGCCAGCCCCATGAACCAGTCGCGGTGCCGGCGGCGCATCCGCTCCGCGTCGCCGAGCGAATCCAGCCACCCCGCGCCGTACATCCGCACGGTGTCCAGCAGCCGGTAGCGGACCCCCGTCGGGTGCTCCTCCCGGCTGAGCACGGACTGCGCCACCAGCCCGGTCAGCACGTCGAGCACCTCGTGCTCCGGCAGATCCGGCCCCGAGCAGATGTATTCGGCCGCCTCCAGGTCGAAATGGGCCGCGAAGACCGTGAGCCGCGCCCACAGCAGCCGCTCGCGGGGCGTGCACAGCTCATGGCTCCAGCCGATGGCCGTACGCAGCGCCTGGTGGCGCGGCAGCTCGCCGCGGGCCCCGCCGGTCAGCAGCTCGAAGCGGTCGTCCAGGCGGTGCAGCACCTGCTCCACGGAGAGCGCGCCGAGCCGGCCGGCCGCCAGCTCCAGCGCGAGCGGAATGCCGTCGAGCCGGCGGCACAGCTCGGCGACGGTGGCGCGGGCCGCGGTGCCCGGCCGGGTCGCGAAGCCGGGGACGACGGCCGCCGCCCGGTCCTCGAACAGCGCGACCGCGGCGGGCTCCGGCATCGGCCCCAGCGGGAAGCGCCGCTCGCCCGCGACGTCCAGCGGCCGCCGGCCCGCCGCCAGCACCCGCAGCCCCGGCGCGCGCCGCAGCAGTTCGCGGGCGAGCGCCGCGCACTCCTCGACGAACTGCTCGCAGCCGTCGAGCACCAGCAGCAGCTGACGGTCGGCGAGATGGCCGGCGAGTGCGGCGCGCGGCGCGCGGTCCGTGGCGTCGGGGATTCCCAGGGCCTCCGCGACCGTGTGGTCCACCAGCGCCGGGTCGTGCACGGCGGACAGCTCGACCAGCCACACACCGTCGCAGAAGCGATCCTGCACTCGCGCCGCGGCGTGCGTCGCGAAGCGCGTCTTGCCGACGCCGCCGACGCCGGTCACGGTCACCAGCCGCGCGTCGGCGTCGTCCAACTGCCGCGCCAGCGCGGCCAGCTCACCGTCCCGCCCGATGAAACGATTGAGCTCCGCGGGCAGATTGCCCGGCCTGCCGGGGGGCGCGGAACTGGAGCCGGAGAAGAGCCCGGGGCGCGGAGAGCGTCGCATGAGACACGTAGCGTACTCATAAGTAAGCGGACCGTAAACACCCGTTCCGCGGCGGCCGTTGACGCCGGGCGGCAATGCGGTACGGGCCCTTCGCCCCGGCGCGATAAGGTCGGTACCCGACGTTTACGACCAGCAGGGAGCGGTGCAACGTGTCCGGTGGAGAGGTGGCCGGGATCCTCGTGGCCGTCTTCTGGGCGATCCTCGTGTCCTTCATCGCCCTGGTGCTGGTGAGGCTCGCGCAGACCCTGAAGGCGACCACCAAGCTCGTCTCGGACGTCTCCGAGCAGGCCGTGCCGCTGCTCTCCGAGGCGTCCGCGACCGTACGGTCCGCCAACAGCCAGCTCGCCCGCGTCGACTCGATCGCGGCGGACGTCCAGGAAGTCACCGCGAACGCCTCCGCGCTCTCCTCGACCGTCTCCTCCGCCTTCGGCGGACCCCTGGTCAAGGTCGCCGCGTTCGGCTACGGCGTCCGCCGCGCCATCGGCCGCAAGCCGGCCGCGGCGCCCGCGCCCGAGCGCACCGTCGTCATCGGAAAGAGCCTGCCGTCCGCCCGGCGCGGCAGCCGCCGCACCCGTGGGAAGGGCTGACCCGAGGAATGTTCCGCCGCACCTTCTGGTTCACGACCGGTGTCGCCGCCGGCGTCTGGGCCACCACCAAGGTCAACCGCAAGCTGAACCAGCTCACCCCGGAGAGCCTGGCCATGCAGGCCGCCGACCGCGCCGTCATCGCGGGCCGGAAGGTCAAGCTCTTCGCCCTCGACGTGCGCGACGGCATGGCGGACCGGGAAGCGGCCCTCAAGGACGCGCTCGGCCTGACCGCGCCGGCGGGCGGCCCCGAGCGGCAGGCGCTGCCCGCGCAGCGCGAGTTCGCCGCCCTCGACCCGCAGCAGACGAAGTACCCGTACAACCGGAATGAGGACCACTGATGGAGTCGGCTGAAATCCGCCGCCGCTGGCTGCGCTTCTTCGAGGAGCGTGGGCACCATGTCGTGCCGTCGGCGTCGCTGATCGCGGACGACCCGACGCTGCTCCTGGTCCCCGCGGGCATGGTCCCCTTCAAGCCGTACTTCCTCGGCGAGGTCAAGGCCCCCTGGCAGCGCGCCACCAGCGTCCAGAAGTGCGTCCGCACCCCGGACATCGAAGAGGTCGGCAAGACCACCCGGCACGGCACCTTCTTCCAGATGTGCGGCAACTTCTCCTTCGGGGACTACTTCAAGGAAGGCGCCATCACGTTCGCCTGGGAGCTGCTGACCAGCTCCGTGGCGGACGGCGGCTACGGCCTGGACCCCGAGAAGCTCTGGATCACCGTCTACCTCGACGACGACGAGGCCGAGCGGATCTGGCGCGAGGTCGTGGGCGTCCCCGCCGAGCGCATCCAGCGCCTCGGCAAGTCGGAGAACTACTGGTCCATGGGCGTCCCCGGACCCTGCGGCCCCTGCTCCGAGATCAACTACGACCGCGGCCCCGAGTTCGGCGTCGAGGGCGGCCCGGCCGTCAACGACGAGCGCTACGTGGAGATCTGGAACCTGGTCTTCATGCAGTACGAGCGCGGTGCGGGCGACGGCAAGGAGGACTTCCCGATCCTCGGGGACCTCCCCAGCCAGAACATCGACACCGGCCTCGGCCTCGAACGCCTCGCGATGATCCTCCAGGGCGTCCGGAACATGTACGAGACCGACACCCTGCGCGTCGTCATGGACAAGGCCACCGACCTGACCGGCGTGGCCTACGGCGCCGACGCGGCCTCGGACGTCTCGCTGCGCGTGGTCGCCGACCACCTCCGTACGTCCGTCATGCTCATCGGCGACGGCGTCACCCCCGGCAACGAGGGCCGCGGCTATGTGCTGCGCCGCATCATGCGCCGCGCCATCCGCAACATGCGCCTCCTCGGCGCCACCGAGCCGGTCGTCGCGGAGCTGGTGGACACCGTCCTCAAGACGATGGGTCAGCAGTACCCCGAGCTCCTGACGGACCGTAAGCGCATCGAGACCGTGGCCCTCGCCGAAGAGGCCGCCTTCCTCAAGGCGCTCAAGGGCGGCACCAACATCCTCGACACCGCCGTCACCGAGACCAAGGCTGCCGGCGGCCGGGTGCTGGCCGGCGAAAAAGCGTTCCTGCTCCACGACACGTGGGGCTTCCCCATCGACCTCACCCTGGAGATGGCCGCCGAACAGGGCCTGTCCGTGGACGAGGACGGCTTCCGCCGCCTGATGAAGGAGCAGCGGGAGCGGGCCAAGGCCGACGCCAAGGCCAAGAAGACCGGCCACGCCGACCTCTCCGCGTACCGCGAGATCGCCGACAACTCGGGCGCGACCGACTTCACCGGCTACACCCTCACCGAGAACGAGTCGACCGTCGTCGGCCTGCTCGTCGACGGCGTGCCCTCGCCCGCCGCCGCCGAGGGCGACGAGGTCGAGGTCATCCTCGACCGCTCCCCGTTCTACGCCGAGGGCGGCGGCCAGCTCGCCGACACCGGCCGCATCCGGCTGGAGACCGGCGCCGTGATCGAGGTCCGCGACGTCCAGAAGCCGGTGCCCGGCGTCCACGTCCACAAGGGCGTCGTCCAGGTCGGCGAGGTCGTGGTCGGCACCGCCGCGCACGCCGCCATCGACGTCAAGCGCCGCCGCGCCATCGCACGCGCCCACAGCGCCACCCACCTGACCCACCAGGCGCTGCGCGACGCGCTCGGCCCGACCGCCGCCCAGGCCGGCTCCGAGAACTCGCCCGGCCGCTTCCGCTTCGACTTCGGCTCGCCCAACGCCGTGCCCGGCACGGTCCTCACCGACGTCGAGCAGCGCATCAACGACGTGCTCTCCCGCGAACTCGACGTCCAGGCCGAGGTCATGAGCATCGACGACGCCAAGAAGCAGGGCGCCATCGCCGAGTTCGGCGAGAAGTACGGCGAGCGGGTGCGGGTGGTGACCATCGGCGACTTCTCCAAGGAGCTGTGCGGCGGCACCCACGTCCACAACACCGCCCAGCTCGGCCTGGTCAAGCTGCTCGGCGAGTCCTCCATCGGCTCCGGCGTGCGCCGCGTCGAGGCGCTGGTCGGCGCGGACGCCTACAACTTCCTGGCCAAGGAGCACACCGTCGTCGCCCAGCTGACCGACCTGGTCAAGGGGCGGCCGGAGGAGCTGCCGGAGAAGATCTCCGGCATGCTCGCCAAGCTCAAGGACGCCGAGAAGGAGATCGAGCGGTACCGCGCCGAGAAGGTCCTCCAGGCCGCCGCCGGGCTGGCCGAGGGCGCCAAGGACGTACGCGGGGTGGCGCTGGCCGCCGGCCGCGTGCCCGACGGCACCTCCGCGGACGACCTGCGCAAGCTCGTCCTCGACGTGCGCGGCCGCATCCAGGGCGGCCGGGCGGCCGTCGTGGCCCTGTTCACCGTCGCGAACGGCCGGCCGCTGACCGTCATCGCCACCAACGACGCCGCCCGCGACCGCGGCCTCAAGGCCGGCGACCTGGTCCGTACGGCCGCCAAGACGCTCGGCGGGGGCGGCGGCGGCAAGCCGGACGTCGCCCAGGGCGGCGGCCAGAACCCCGAAGCGGTCGACGAGGCCATCGCCGCCGTCGAACGCCTCGTCGCCGAAGCGGCCTAGCGCCGTGCGACGCGGCAGACGCATCGCCGTCGACGTCGGGGACGCCCGGATCGGGGTCGCCTCGTGCGACCCCGACGGGGTCCTGGCCACGCCCGTGGAGACCGTGCCGGGGCGCGACCTCCCGGCCGCGTACCGGCGGCTCGCGGCCATCGTGGGCGAATACGAGCCGATCGAGGTCATCGCCGGCCTGCCCCGCTCCCTGAAGGGCGGGGAGGGGCCGGCCGCGGCCAAGGTACGGGCCTTCGCGCGGGAGCTGGCGGTACGCGTCGCCCCGGTGCCGGTCCGGCTGGTGGACGAACGGATGACCACGGTCACGGCCGCGCAGGGACTGCGCGCCTCCGGGGTCAACGCGAAGAAGGGCCGCTCCGTCGTCGACCAGGCGGCCGCGGTGATCATCCTGCAGAACGCGCTGGAGACCGAACGGACCTCGGGGGAGCCGCCCGGGGAGGCCGTCGAAGTGGACGACTGATGGAGGTACGGTAACGTTCCGCGCGAAACGGCAGCCGTTCGAACGCCGGCCGTGAAGGAACCAGGCGGCCGGCCGCGAGCTCCATGGAGCACGGTCCGGTCGCCGACACGCGGCTCTAGGGGATCGATGACTGAGTATGGCCGGGGTCCTGAGCCCCAACCGTGGCATCCCGAGGACCCCCTCTACGGGGACCAGGGTTACGGCGGGCATCAGCCGAACGGCGCCCAGGGGCCGTACGGCGGTCAGCAGGACCCTTACGGCGGTCATCCGCAGCAGTACGCGGACCAGTCACAGCACCCGCAGTACCAGCAGTACGCGCAGCAACACCCCCAGCAGTACGGACAGCAGCAGTACCCCGATCAGCAGCAGCCGTACCCCGGTCAGCCGTACCAGGGCCAGCAGTTTCCCGACTACGGCCAGCAGCAGGATCAGCAGTACCAGAACCAGCACTACCAGAATCAGCCGTACGAGGTCCAGCAGTTCGCGGACCAGCCGCAGCAGTACGGCTGGGACCCCCTGCAGGGAGGCCCCGCCCAGTACGGGATGAACTACCAGGATCCGTACGGCCGGCCCGTCGACCCCTACGGCGGCGGGAACCCGGACTACTACGGCGCCCAGGACCCGTACGCGCAGCAGCAGCCGCAGCAGCAGCCACAGCCACAGCACCCGCAGCACCCGCAGCAGCCGGGCGAGGAGCAGCACGCCCCCCAGCAGGCGCCCGGGCATCAACAGGCGCCTGGGCCGCAGCAGGCCCCCGGGGACCAGCAGGCCCAGCGCGGGCAGGGCGATCAGCAGGACCGGCCGGAGAACCCGTTGGAGCGGACCCAGGCCCAGCCGCAGGTCCCCGAGCAGGCCGAGGAGTGGGACGCGGAGCCGGACGGCCCCGAGGAGCACCCCTTCTTCTCGGGCCGCGGCGACGGCGACCGGGACGACGACGAGGCCGGGAAGGCCGACAAGGACTCCGGGGACCGGCGCGGCAAGAAGACCAAGCGCCGCTCCGGCATGGCCTGCATGGTCGTCGTCGTGGTGCTGGTCGGCGGCGTCGGCGGGGGCGGCTACTTCGCCTACCAGTTCTGGCAGAGCCGCTACGGGGCCGCGCCCGACTTCTCCGGGGAGGGCTCCGGCGAGGTCCAGGTCGACATCCCGGCGGGCGCCAGCGGGATCGAGATGGGCCGGGTCCTCAAGGCGCAGGGCGTCGTCAAGAGCGTCGGCGCCTTCACCGAGGCCGTCGCCAAGAACCCCAAGGGCAAGACCATCCAGGGCGGCGCCTACACCCTGCGCAAGGGCATGTCGGGCGCGGCGGCCGTCGCGCTGATGACGGACCCCAAGACCCGCAACTCCCTCACGATCCCCGAGGGCAGGCGCAGCGTGCAGGTCTACGCCGCGATCGACAAGAAGCTCGGCCTCAAGGAGGGGACGACCAAGGACGTCGCCAAGAACGAGGCCAAGAACCTCGGGCTGCCCGACTGGGCCGGCGACGAGCCGGATCTGAAGGACCCGCTGGAGGGCTTCCTCTTCCCCTCGCAGTACAGCGTCAGCAAGGGCACCAAGCCCGCGGACGTGCTGCGCGAGATGGTCAGCCGCGCCAAGAGCCGGTACGCCAAGTACGACCTGGAGGGCAAGGCCAAGGAGCTGGGGCTCAAGTCGCCGCTCCAGGTCATCACGGTGGCCAGCCTCGTGCAGGCGGAGGGCATGACGCACGACGACTTCCGCAAGATGTCGCGCGTCGTCTACAACCGCCTCAAGCCCACCAACAGCGAGACCAACGGCAAGCTCGAATTCGACTCGACGTACAACTACGCGACGAACCAGAGCAAGATCAACCTGAGCCCCGCGCAGCTCCGGGCCTTCCACCACCCGTACAACACGTACTACATCAAGGGGCTGCCGCCCGGCCCGATCAGCAACCCGGGCAGCGACGCCGTCGAAGCGGCGATGGACCCGGAGCCCGGGGACTGGTACTACTTCGTCGCCACGGACGGCAAGGTCACCAAGTTCGCCAAGACCCTGGCCGAGCACGACAAGCTCGTGCAGGAGTTCAACGCGAACCAGAAGCACAAGAACGGCACGTGATGACGGACCAGCGGAACCGAGACCGGAACGATCGCGAAGGGGCGCACGGCCGTCGGGCGGCCGTGCTGGGCTCGCCGATCGCCCACTCGCTCTCCCCGGCGCTGCACCGCGCCGCGTACGCGGAGCTCGGACTCGACGGCTGGGCGTACGACAGCTTCGACGTGACCGAGGCGGATCTCCCCGCGTTCGTCGCATCCCTCGACGCCTCCTGGGCCGGGCTGTCCCTGACCATGCCGCTCAAGCGCGCGGTCCTGCCGCTGCTGGACGAGGTCAGCGACACCGCGGCCGCCGTCGAGGCCGTCAACACCGTCGTCCGCACCGCCGACGGCCGGCTCCTCGGCGACAACACCGACATCCCCGGCATGGTCGCCGCGCTGCGCGAACGCGGCGTCGAGCGGGTGGAGAGCGCCGCCGTCCTGGGCGCCGGAGCCACCGCCTCCGCCGCGTTGGCCGCGCTCGCCCGGATCTGCTCGGGCGAGGTCACCGTGTACGTGCGCAGCGCGGCCCGCGCCGCCGAGATGCGCGAGTGGGGCGAGCGGCTCGGGGCGCCGGTGCGCACCGCCGACTGGACGGACGCCGCGGCGGCCCTCACCGCGCCGCTTGTCGTGGCGACCACTCCGGCCGGCACCGCCGACGCCCTCGCGGGCGCCGTCCCGGACGGCGCGGGCACCCTCTTCGACGTGCTGTACGAGCCGTGGCCGACGCCGCTCGCCGCCGCCTGGGCGGACCGCGGCGGCGCCGTGATCGGCGGCCTGGACCTCCTCATCCACCAGGCCGTCCTCCAGGTCGAGCAGATGACCGGCCGCTCGCCCGGACCGCTGGCCGCGATGCGCGCCGCGGGCGAGGCGGCGCTGGCCGCCCGTACGGCCTGAGCGCTCCTCGCCGGTCCACGTCCTGGACCGGCGTCTGGTCCACGTCCCGGACCGGCGTCCGGGCCGCGCCGTGAACCATGGGAGGATCGGGGGCGGCGGGTCAGGGCCGCGCACCGGGCCGCGCCGACTCAGGTCCAAGGCGCGAGCAAGAGGAGCACCGTTGAGCAGGTTGCGCTGGCTGACGGCGGGGGAGTCGCACGGCCCCGCACTGGTGGCGACGCTGGAGGGCCTTCCGGCCGGCGTGCCGATCACCACGGACATGGTGGCGGACGCCCTGGCGCGGCGGCGGCTGGGCTACGGCCGCGGCGCGCGCATGAAGTTCGAGCGCGACGAGGTGACCTTCCTCGGCGGCGTCCGGCACGGCCTGACCCTCGGCTCGCCCGTCGCGGTCATGGTCGGCAACACCGAGTGGCCCAAGTGGGAACAGGTCATGGCGGCCGACCCGGTGGACCCCGAAGAGCTCGCCGCGCTGGCCCGCAACGCGCCGCTGACCCGGCCCCGCCCCGGCCACGCGGACCTCGCCGGCATGCAGAAGTACGGCTTCGACGAGGCCCGCCCGATCCTGGAGCGCGCCTCCGCCCGCGAGACCGCCGCCCGCGTCGCGCTCGGCGCGGTGGCCCGCTCCTTCCTCAAGGAGACGGCCGGCATCGAGATCGTCTCGCACGTCGTGGAGCTGGCCGCGGCCAAGGCCCCGTACGGCGTCCTGCCCAAGCCCTCCGACGTCGAGCGGCTCGACGCCGACCCGGTGCGCTGCCTGGACGAGGCCGCGAGCGAGGCGATGGTCGCCGAGATCGACCAGGCCCACAAGGACGGCGACACCCTCGGCGGCGTCGTCGAGGTGCTCGCCTACGGCGTGCCCGTCGGCCTCGGCAGCCACGTCCACTGGGACCGCCGCCTCGACTCGCGCCTCGCCGGCGCCCTGATGGGCATTCAGGCGATCAAGGGCGTCGAGCTCGGCGACGGCTTCGACCTGGCGCGAGTCCCCGGCTCCAAGGCGCACGACGAGATCGTCTCCACCGACGAGGGCCTCCGCCGCACCTCCGGCCGCTCCGGCGGCACCGAGGGCGGCCTGAGCACCGGCGAGCTGCTGCGCGTACGGGCCGCCATGAAGCCCATCGCGACCGTGCCGCGCGCCCTGGCCACCGTGGACGTCGTCACCGGCGAGGCGACCCAGGCCCACCACCAGCGCTCCGACGTGTGCGCGGTGCCCGCCGCCGGCATCGTCGCCGAGGCGATGGTCGCGCTGGTGCTGGCGGACGCGGTCACGGAGAAGTTCGGCGGCGACAGCGTGCCGGAGACCCGGCGCAACGTCCAGGGCTTCCTCGACGGGCTGGCCATCAAGTGACGCCGCCCGCCGTCGTCATCGTGGGTCCGCCGGGAGCGGGCAAGTCCACCGCCGGCGCGCTCCTCGCCGAACGGCTCGGCACCGCATACCGGGACACCGACGCCGACATCGAGCGGGCCGCCGGCAAGCCGATCTCCGAGATCTTCATCGACGAGGGCGAGCCGCACTTCCGCGAGCTGGAGCGGCAGGCCGTACGGGACGCCGTCGCCGGCCACGCCGGGGTGCTCTCCCTCGGCGGCGGCGCGATCATGGACGCGGGCACCCGCGCGCTGCTCGCCGGGCTGCCGGTCGTCTTCCTCGACGTCTCCCTCGCCGACGCCGTACGCCGGGTGGGGCTCGACGCCCCGCGCCCGCTGCTCGCCGTCAACCCGCGGCAGCGCTGGCGCGAGCTGATGGAGGCGCGCCGCCCGCTCTACACCGAGGTCGCCCGCGCGGTCGTCACCACCGACGGCCGCACCCCCGAGGACGTCGCCGAGGCGGTCCTCGACGCCCTGGAGCTCCGAATTGCTCCCAAGGACTGACCCGCGACCGCACACGGCCGCGGGCACGAGGCAGCACGCAGTGAGGAACGTATGACCGAGGCACCCACCCGTATCCAGGTCGCCGGCAGCGCGGGCAGCGCCCCGTACGAGGTCCTGGTCGGCCGGCAGCTGCTGGGCGAACTGCCCGCGCTGATCGGCCCCGCGGCCAAGCGCGTCGCGATCCTGCACCCCGAGGCGCTCGCCGAGACCGGTGCGGTGCTCCGCGAGGACCTGGCCGCCCAGGGGTACGAGGCCATCGCCATCCAGCTCCCGAACGCCGAGGAGGCCAAGACCGTCGAGGTCGCGGCGTACTGCTGGAAGGCGCTCGGCCAGACCAACTTCACCCGCACCGACGCGATCGTCGGCGTCGGCGGCGGCGCCACCACCGACGTCGCCGGCTTCGTCGCCGCGACCTGGCTGCGCGGGGTGCGCTGGATCGCGGTGCCCACCACCGTGCTCGGCATGGTCGACGCGGCGGTCGGCGGCAAGACCGGGATCAACACCGCCGAGGGCAAGAACCTCGTCGGCGCCTTCCACCCGCCGGCCGGGGTGCTGTGCGACCTGGCCGCGCTGGACTCGCTGCCCGTGCACGACTACGTCAGCGGCCTCGCCGAGATCATCAAGGCGGGCTTCATCGCCGACCCGGCCATCCTCGACCTGATCGAGGCGGACCCGGAGGCCGCCCGCAGCCCCGGCGGTCCGCACACCGCCGAGCTCGTGGAGCGCTCCATCCGCGTCAAGGCCGAAGTGGTCTCCTCGGACCTCAAGGAGTCCGGGCTGCGCGAGATCCTCAACTACGGGCACACCCTCGCCCACGCGATCGAGAAGAACGAGCGCTACAACTGGCGGCACGGCGCGGCCGTCTCCGTCGGCATGGTCTTCGCCGCCGAACTCGGCCGGATCGCCGGGCGGCTGGACGACGCCACCGCCGACCGGCACCGCGCGGTCCTGGAGTCGGTCGGGCTGCCGGTCACCTACCGCGGCGACCAGTGGCCCAAGCTGCTGGACACCATGAAGGTCGACAAGAAGTCCCGCGGCGACCTGCTGCGCTTCATCGTCCTCGACGGGCTGGCCAAACCGACGGTGCTGGAGGGCCCGGACCCGGCGATGCTGCTGGCCGCACACGCCGAGATCGCGGCGTGATGGAGATGGCGGACAACAGTGCGGCCCCGCGCCGCGTACTGGTCCTCAACGGCCCCAACCTCGGCCGCCTCGGCTCCCGCGAGCCCGACGTCTACGGCGCGACCTCCTACGCCGGGCTCGTCGAGACGTGCACCGCGCTCGGCGCGGAGCTCGGCTTCGAGGTGGACGTCCGCGAGACCAACGACGAGGGGGAGCTGATCCGCTGGCTGCACGAGGCCGCGGACGGCCGCCTTCCGGTGGTCATCAACCCCGGTGCGTTCACCCACTATTCGTACGGAATGCGCGACGCGGCGGCGCAGCGCACCGCGCCCCTGATCGAGGTGCACATCTCCAACCCGCACGCCCGCGAGGAGTTCCGGCACAACTCCGTCATCGCGGCCGTGGCCAGCGGCACCGTCGCGGGCTTCGGCATCGGCTCCTACCGCCTCGCGCTGCGCGCCCTCGCGGACGAACTCGCAGGCTGACGCCGTGCGCGGGCACGCCGCGGGCCGCTGGGCCGTTCACACTCCGGCGGCCGGGGCGGGTACCCTCCGGTACCGGCCCGGCCTCGCGGCCGCTTGACACGGCGCCAGACGCCCGCACGAGACGGAGTGCCACCGAAATGCAGTACGCAGTGGGAGCTCCGCAGCCCCCGGCCCCCGGGCAGGGAACCGGTGCGGGCGGGCACGGCCAGGCGGCTCACCCCGCCGCGCCGCCGCCCGGCCCGGTCGCGGCGGGCTCCGGCGCGCCCGTACCGCCGCCCGCGCACCCGGCCGCGCCCGTACCGCCGCCCGCGCCTTCCGCCGCGCCCATACCTCCGGCCGCCCCGGCCCCCGCGCCCCGGACCGCGCCCGGCTGGGAGGGCCGCCAGCCGCCGACGGAGCCGGGCGGCCAGGTCCGGCTCCCGCCCGGCGCGCCGGTGCCGGTGCCCGGCGGCGGACCCGGCACAGCCGCGGCGGACGCCGCGCACGCCGCCGTGGCGGTGCTGCTGATCGGCCCGGCCGGGGCGGGCAAGACCACCGTGGCGCGCCACTGGGCGGACACCCGGCGGGTGCCCACCGCCCACATCAGCCTCGACGACGTCCGCGAATGGGTGCGCTCGGGCTTCGCCGACCCGCAGTCCGGATGGAACGACCACTCCGAGGCCCAGTACCGGCTCGCCCGCCGCACCTGCGGCTTCGCCGCCCGCAACTTCCTCGCCAACGGCATCTCCTGCATCCTGGACGACGCCGTCTTCCCGGACCGCCCCGTCGTCGGCCTCGGCGGCTGGAAGCGCCACGTCGGCCCCGGCCTGCTGCCCGTCGTCCTGCTGCCCGGCCTGGAGGTCGTTCTGGAGCGGAACGCCGCCCGGTCCGGCAATCGCCGCCTCGGCGACGAGGAGGTCGCCCGCATCCACGGCCGGATGGCCGGCTGGTACGGCTCCGGGCTGCCGATCATCGACAACACCCAGCAGGACGTGGCGACCACCGCCCGCCTCCTGGACGACGTGGTGGCCCGCTCGCTCGCCTCCCCGCCCAGCTGGTAGCCCCCGGCGGCGGCCCGCCGCCCGGTCGGACGCGCTGAACCGGCCGCCTCGGGCCGGTGATCGTAGGCTCGGCGCATGTCCGAGGTGTACGAGGCCCGACGCACCCGTCTGCGCGACCGGTGCGCCGCCGCCGGCAGCGAGTCCGCCCTGGTGTCCCGTCCCGCCAACGTCCGCTACCTGGCCGGCGGCGCGCCGGCCGGGGCGGTCCTCCTCCTCGGCCCGCCCGGCGCCGACCACGACCTCCTGATGTGCCCCCAGGACCCCTTCGGGGACCCGCGGCCCGCCGGCCGGCCCGCCGAGGGGCTGCGGGTCGCCGTGCTGCCCGCCCCGGACGCGGACCCGGCCGTCGCCGCCCCCGCCCCCCCCCCCGGGGGGGGGGGGGGGGGGGGGGGGGTGGGGGGGGGGGGGGGGGGGGGGGGTGCCGCACCAGCGGGGCTTGATGGCGGTGAGGGCCGTGACGTCGAGGGATT